>QKAX01000148.1 GCA_003246255.1 Demequina lutea | reverse complement strand
GTACGGCATGACCGAGACCGCTGGCGGCTGCGTGTACGACGGCCTCCCCATCGGCGATACGTCCGTGCGCCTGCGCGAGGACGGCCGCATCCTCATCGCCACGTCGTCACTTGCCGACGGCTATCGCCCCGAGCGGCCCGACGCGTGGGTCACCGAGGACGGCCGACGCTGGCTCGTCACGTCCGACCTGGGCACGTGGGCCACCGACGCGCGCCTGCACGTGCTGGGCCGCGTGGACGACGTCATCTCCACCGGCGGCCTCAAGGTGCACCCGCGCGCCGTGGAGCGCGCGATCGACGCGCTCGAGTGGGTGTCCGAGAGCGCCGTGGTCGGCTCGCCCGATCAGGAATGGGGACAGACCGTTACCGCGTTTGTTGTCCCAGAAGACGTGACCGAGACCAAGCGACTGTGGGAGCTGCGAGCCGCGCTCGAGACCACGCTGGACAAGCATGCGCTGCCGCGCGAACTGATCCTGGTCGAGGCGCTGCCGCGGCTCGCCTCCGGAAAGGTGAACTACCCCGTGCTCAAGAGACTCGCCATCGACCTGGGGAGCGCCTCCTCGTGACCTCCCCCGCCGATTGGGTGGCCGGCGCGCGCCCGCGCACCCTGTGGACCTCGATCGCTCCCGTCGCGGCCGGCACCGCCGCTGCTGCCGAGCTCGGCTCGTTCCGGCCCCTGCACGCGCTGCTCGCGCTCGTGGTGGGACTCGCGCTGCAGATCGCCTCCAACTACGCCAACGACTACGCCGACGGCATCAAGGGCACTGACGTGGACCGCATCGGGCCCACGCGTCTGGTGGCCTCCGGCAAGGCGCGGCCCAGCGCAGTGAAGCGCGCGGCGTTCATCTCCATGGGCGTGGGCTTCGCTGCCGGACTCGCGCTCGTGATCGTGAGCGCGCAGTGGTGGCTGATCCTCGTGGGCGGCGCCGCGGGCTTCGCCGCATGGGCGTACACCGCCACCTCCCGCCCCTACGGCTACAACGGCTGGGGCGAGGTCATGGTGTTCATCTTCTTTGGACCCGTGGCGATGCTGGGCACGATGCTCACCCAGGCCGGTTCGGTGACGTGGTGGGCCGTGGTGGGCTCGGCCGCGCTGGGCCTCGTGGCGGTGTCGCTACTGATGGTCAACAACATCCGCGACGTCGAGGGCGACACTGTTGCCGGCAAGCGCACGCTCGCCGTCAAGTTGGGCGCTCACCGCACGCGCGTGCTGTTCGTGTGGGTCATGGCGCTTCCCATGATCGCGGCCGTGGTGATGTCGTTCGCGGTGCCGTGGGTGCTTGTCGCGCTGCTCACGTTGGCGCCCGCCGCCGTGATCGCCGTGGTGGTGCGCGCGGGGGCGGCCGGGCCCGCACTCAAGCCGGTGTTCATCGGCCTCACCTGGTTTGGCACGGCCTACGGCGCCCTGCTGACGCTGGGCATCGTGCTCTCGTAGCGCGCTACTGCTTCTCTGCGTCCGGTGCGGGGTTCGCCTCGGCCTCAGCGTCCTCCGCGTCGGCGTGAGCCAGCCGTTCATCTGCTGGGCGGCGCGCATGCGCATGCCGGGGAAAGCAATGTAGGACACGATCCAGCCCACAATCAGGGCCAGCAGCAGCGCCCAGAAGTCGTACCAGCGCATCGCGTAGAGCACGCCGAACGCGGCCAGAAACACGGCCGTCCTCATGAGCCAATACGCGAGCACCTGCATGACATCAACCGTACCCGCGCGGCGTGGGGCCGGGGGACGGTGGGACGGGGGACGGTAGGACAGGGTCGGCGGCCGGGGTCACGCATCGGGCGCGCGGCGGGCCTCCCTCGGCCGTGCCGCGCGGGTGGAGCGTGACTTATCGCGGCCTCCAGCACGTAAGTGACTGCGAAACCTGCCCCTGCGCGCTCCCCCGGCGCGCAGAGTCCGATGTGACAGTCACATCGCGACGGGGCGGGACGGGACGGCGCGCGACGGGCCGCGGCGGGCCCGTCGCGCGGCGAGGCGGCCCGCACGGCAGGCGGGCACCCTGCGCAAACCGGCGGAGAGAGGCGCGCTCACAACCGGCATCCCTGGCGCCGCAGCCTGGCTCCGCCGGTTTGCGCGCCGCGACACTGAGCATCGGGCCCCACGCGCGCTACATCCCGTACAGCGCCTCCACGCGGTCGGCTACCGTCGCCACGTCAAAGTCCATGACCCGCGCCTGCTGCTGCGCGTGCAGCGCCTCGCGCTCCACCTGCGAGCCCACCACCGCAGCGAGCCGCGCAGCGAACCCCGCAGCGTCGCGCGGGTCCACCACGGCGTCGGGGTTGTCGAGGGTCCACGCGTAGCCGGGATTGTCACCGCCCAGCACCGCTCCCGCCCCAGCCGCCATCGCCTCGGTGAGGACGATGCCGAAGCTCTCGCCGCCCGTCGCGGGAAACACCGCGATGTCGGCCGCGGCCATGAAGCCGGGCTTGTCGTCGTCGGACACGAAGCCCACAAGCTCCACGACGGCGCCGATTCCTCGCGCGGCCACGAGCTCCTCGATGCGCCCGCGCAGCGGTCCCTTCCCCGCGATCCTCACGAGCACTCCGTCGCGCACGGCAGCCGGCATCGCCGCCACCGCCTCCACGAGCTCCACGGCGCCCTTGCGCTCCACGAGCCGCCCCAGGAACGCCACCACCGCGCGCCCCTCCCCCGCGGCCCACGGGCGGGCGGCCGCCTGCGCACGCACATCGGCCACGCGCACGGCGTTGGGGATCACCACCGACTTCACGCCAAACGCCCACCCCGCAAAGGCCGACGCGGGGGCCGAGACCGCCGCGAACGAGTCAAACAGGCGCAGGTTGCGTCGCAGCCCCAGGCCAAGGGCGCGCGTGCCCCACTCACTCACGCGCCCGTCGGGAAGGATGTGGAAGGTCGCGACGATCCTCACGGCCGCTCCCTGCACGCGGCGGGCCTCACGCACCACGCGCGCGGCGAACAGCGGCGAGTGCGGGGTCTGCACGTGGATCACGTCGTAGCGCTGCTGGGCGAGAAAGGCCCTCAGCCGCGAGCGCGACGCGGGCCGCGGCGTACGCAGCCCGTTGCCGTTGAACGTGACGCCCACGTTGGAGGTCAGGCTGTGCACCTCGGCGATACCGGGCGGCGGCGATCCGGCCTCCCCGGAGCACAGCACGTGCACCTCGTGCCCGCGCTCGCCCATC
>QKAX01000096.1 GCA_003246255.1 Demequina lutea | reverse complement strand
GATGGCGGTGCGGCGGAACTCATGCGCCGTGCCGCGCGGCACGTTGTCAAAGTAGCCAGCCTGGTCGACGGGGCGCGGCGGCTGGCCGTCCTCAAGCGGCTTGAAGAGGTAGAACTCGATCTCGGGGTGCGTGTAGAACGTGAAGCCCTGCTCGGACGCCTTGTCGAGGGTACGCTTGAGCACCTGGCGGGGGTCAGACAGCGCGGGCTCGTCGTCAGGAAGCGCTATGTCGCAGAACATGCGGGCGGTGCCCTGCCTGTCGCCACGCCACGGAAGGACCTGGTAGGTCGTGGGGTCCGGCTTGGCAAGCATGTCGGCCTCGTAGACGCGCGTCAGGCCTTCAACGGCCGAGCCGTCAAAGCCAATGCCCTCGCTGAACGCGTTCTCGAGTTCGGCCGGAGCAATGGCCACCGACTTGAGAATGCCCAGCACGTCGGTAAACCACAGACGCACGAATCGGATGTCGCGCTCCTCGACGCTGCGAAGCACATACTCCTGCTGCTTATCCATGGTCCCTATCCTGCCTCATCCAGATGACGATCGTGTGACACAGCATCTCAACGCGCGCGTAGGCTCGTCGCATGGCAAACCTCACGATCGCACTTGCCCAGGTCAATCCCTGCGTGGGCGACATCGCAGGTAACGCGGCGCTTGTGCGCGAATGGGCGCAACGTGCGGCCGACGCCGGGGCCACCCTCGTCGCGTTCCCCGAGATGGTCATCACGGGCTATCCGATCGAGGACCTCGCGCTCAGGGCCAGCTTCCAGCGTGCGGCCGACGCCGCTGTCACCAGGCTCGCAGCCGATCTTGCCGCCGACGGGCTGGGAGACATCGCCGTCGTGCTCGGCACCCTCGGCGTCGCGGCGTCGGGCAGGCCGCTCAACCAGGCCGTCGTGCTGCGCGACGGCGCGGTGCAGGCCCGCT
Source organism: Demequina lutea (assembly GCA_003246255.1). GTDB lineage: Bacteria > Actinomycetota > Actinomycetes > Actinomycetales > Demequinaceae > Demequina > Demequina lutea_A. The sequence goes on along the minus strand of QKAX01000096.1, from coordinate 24,669 downwards.
ACTCAAAGCACCACCTGCCTAACTACGGCGTATTCGACGAGCGCCGCATCTTTGAATCCGGCACCGAGCCGTGCGTCGTCGACGTGGCAGGCCGGCGCATCGGCATCGTGATCTGCGAGGACATCTGGCAGGACGGCGGACCCGTGGCGCAGATGGCCGATGCCGACGTGGAGCTCATGCTCGTGCTGAATGGCTCGCCGTTCGAGGAGGGCAAAGGCCGGGTGCGCACAGACCTTGTCCGCCGACGCGCGGCCGAGGTGGGCGCCCCCGTTGCGTACGTGAACATGTGGGGCGGACAGGACGACCTCGTGTTCGACGGCCACTCGTTCATCGTGGCCGAGGACGGCGCGTGGATGGCCAACTCCCCCGGCTTCGAGGACTCCCTGCTGCTGTGGACGCTGCCGGACAGCGGCGCACCGGAGCAGTCCGAGGTGATCGACTTCGCGAGCGACGACGAGCAGGTCTACAAGGCAGTGGTCACCGGACTGCGCGACTACGTGGTCAAGAACGGCTTCAGGTCGATCGTGCTAGGCGTCTCAGGAGGCATCGACTCCGCGCTGGCCGCGGCTATCGCGTCCGACGCGGTGGGCGGCGCGAACGTCGTGGGCGTCTCCATGCCATCCGAGTACTCCTCGGAGCACTCAAAGGATGACGCGGCGGACCTGTGTCAGCGCATCGGCGCCGACTACCGCGTCGAGCCCATCGCTCCGGTCGTGACAGCGTTCCAGAACCAGCTCGCTCTCACCGGCGTGGCCGAGGAGAACCTGCAGGCTCGCGTGCGCGGCGTGATCCTCATGGCGGTCTCGAATCGGGAGGGCCATCTGGTCATTGCACCTGGTAACAAGTCGGAGCTTGCCACCGGGTACGCGACCATCTACGACGCCGGATCCATCGGCGGCTTCGCGCCGCTCAAGGATCTCGACAAGACCCGCGTGTGGGACGTGTCGCGCTGGCGCAATGCCGAGGCCGTGCGCCGCGGGGAGGTACCGCCGATCCCCGAGAACTCGATCACCAAGCCCCCCAGCGCAGAACTGCGTCCCGGTCAGACCGACCAGGACTCGCTCCCGCCGTACGAGTTGCTCGATGACGTGCTCGACGCGTATGTGGAGCACGCCGAGGGCCGCGAGGAACTGCTCGCGCGCGGCTTTGACGAGGCGGTGGTGGAACGGGTGCTGCAGCTCGTTGACCGCGCCGAGTGGAAGCGCCGTCAGTACCCGCTCGGTCCCAAGGTGACGGCGCTCGCCTTTGGGCGCGACCGACGTCTACCCGTCACGAGCCGCTGGCGCGAACGCGAACTGTCGTAGGGCCGCCGCAACGATTCGTGAGCGTTCGAACCACTTCCGCAGCCAGGGGTCGGGATCGGTGAGCGTTGAGACCACATGCCGCCCGAGCGCCGTGGCCCGCGCAACACCCAGTCCCAGACCAACCGTGAGAAGGTGAGGGCATGAGTCCCAAGAAGGTGCGGATCCACGACTTCCGCGAGATGAAAGCCCGCGGCGAGAAGATCACCATGCTGACCGCATACGACTTCCCCACGGCAAAGGCATTCGATCAGGCCGGAGTCGACATGCTCCTCGTGGGCGACTCGCTGGGCGACAACATGCTTGGCTACGACTCCACGGTGCCGCTCACGATCGACGAGATGATCCCGTTCGCGCGCGCGGTCGCGAGGGCCTCGGAGCGCGCCTTCGTGGTCGCCGATCTGCCGTTCGGCTCCTACGAGGTCTCTCCCGAGCAGGCCGTCGAGTCCTCGATCAAGATGATCAAGGCCTCAGGCGCCTCCGCCATCAAGTTTGAGGGCGGCCGACGCATCGCCCGCCAGGTCAAAGCCGTCACCGACGCGGGCATCCCCTTCTGCGGTCACCTGGGCTTCACGCCGCAGAGTGAGACCGCTCTTGGAGGGCGTCGCATTCAGGGTCGCGGCGAGCAGGGCGTGGCGGACCTCGTGGCCGATGCCCTCGCGCTTCAGGAGGCCGGCGCCTTCGCCGTGGTGCTCGAGATGGTCATGGCACCCGCCGCGCGCGCCGTCACCGCAGCGCTGGACATCCCCACGATCGGCATCGGCGCCGGTCCCGACACCGACGGCCAGGTGCTCGTGTGGCTCGACGCCGCAGGCGTGGGCGACTGGCACCCTAAGTTCTCGCAGCAGTTCGCGCAGGTGGGCGCCGAGATGACGAAGGCTGCGACTGGCTACGTCGAGGCCGTGAAGTCGGTCTCCTTCCCCGCCGCCGAGCACACGTTCGAGGACTGAGCGCAGACCATGGCGTCGATCCTGCTCACCGGCTGCTCCGGGAGGCTCGGCATCGCGGTCGCCCCGTACCTCGAGAGCCTTGGCCACGACGTGCATTGCGTGGACCGGGTGCGGCCACACGAGCCGTATGGCACCTTCGCCATGGCCGACCTCACGGACTATGGCAAGGTGGCCGACGTCATGGCCGGGATCGACGAGTAGCACAGCGGCATCGACGCCGTGGTGCATCTTGCCGCCGTTCCCGCACCCGGCCTGATGGCTGATTCGGCGACGTTCCACCACAACATTGCCGTGACGTACAACGTGTTCCAGGCTGCGCGACGCCAGGGCATCAAGAAGGTGGTCTACGCCTCCTCGGAGACAGTGCTCGGCTTGCCCTTCGCCGAGGATCCTCCGTACATCCCGGTGGACGAGGAGTATGACGCGCGTCCCGAGTCCACGTACTCACTGGTGAAGCACCTTGAGGAGCAAATGGCGGCGCAGATGTGCCGCTGGGACGCGAGTCTTTCGATTGTCGCGCTGCGCTTCTCCAACGTGATGCACCCCGAGGACTACGCGCAGTTCCCGGCCTTTGATGCCGATGCCACGGCCCGGCGCTGGAACCTGTGGGGCTACATCGACGCACGGGACGGCGCGATCGCTGTCGCGAAGGCCCTGGACTACGAGCCGAGCGGTTTCGAGAGCTTCATCATCGCCAACGCGGACACCGTCATGTCCCGCACAAGCGCCGACCTCGTGGCCGTGCAGTTTCCCCGCGTCCAGGTGACAAAGGAACTCGGCGAGCACGAGACGCTCCTCTCCATCGACAAGGCGCGCCGCCTGCTCGGCTACGAACCCGAGCACACCTGGCGCGAGCACGTCTAGGCCGCGACCGAAGGCGCGCTAGTTCCCGTTCTTCCACTCGTCGTCGGACTCGTCCCACGCATCGGACTTGCGCTGTGCCGTCTCCATGGCCTTGGCCGCCTCCTCGGGCGTGCCATACGGCCCCATCAGGTGCTCCCACGAGCTCTGACGACCCTTCTCCACCATCTGCGTGGCCGTGTTGAAGTAGTACTCGGCGTTGTCGCTGTGTTCTGCCATGTGCGTGGCCTCCTCCCCCTAGACTGCCAAGTATGAGCCCTGTGCGCGAGAGCATCTCCAAGGGTTCGGTGTCCCCCGTGCGCGCCGTTCCCGCTTCGATCGAACGCCCCGACTACGTGGGCAAGAGGGCATCGGCCCGATGGCATGGCGGCGATGTCCACTCGGCCGAGACCATCGAGAAGATTCGCATCAGCGCCAAGGTGGCCGCGCAGGCGCTGGCGGAGGTGGGCAGGGCCGTGGTGCCCGGCGTCACCACCGATGAACTTGACCGCCTTGGTCATGAGTTTCTGCTCGACCACCGCGCCTATCCCTCGACGCTCGGATATCCGGGCGCTGCGGGCCGGCCGCCGTTCCCCAAGGCGATGTGCACGTCCCTCAACGAGGTGATCTGTCACGGTATCCCCGACTCCACGGTGGTGCAGGAGGGCGACATCGTGAAGGTGGACATCACCGCGTTCATGAACGGCGTCCACGGCGACAACTGTGGCTCGTTCATCGCGGGCGAGGGCACCGAGGCGACCCGCCAACTCGTGGAGGTCACGCATGAGTCGATGATGCGCGGCATCAAGGCGGCCCGCCCTGGCCGCGAGGTGAACGTGATCGGCCGTGTGATCGAGAAGTACGCAGCACGCTTCGGCTACGAGTCCGTGCGCGACTACACCGGACACGGCGTGGGACCCGCCTTCCACACCGGCCTGGTGATCCCGCACTACGACGCCGCGCCGTATCACGACGACGTGATCGAGCCCGGCATGGTGTTCACCGTGGAGCCGATGCTGTGCGCCGGCCAGCAGGCCAACCACGAGTGGAACGATGGCTGGACAGTGGTCACCAACGACGGCTCGTGGGTGGCGCAGTTTGAACACACGATCCTCATCACGGCCGACGGCCAGGAGGTGCTGACCACGCCATGAGCAAGCACATCGCGCTGGGTGTCGATATTGGCGGCACGGGCATCAAGGCCGCTCCGGTGAACCTCAAGAAGGGCGCCTTCGCGGAGGATCGCTACCGCGTCCCCACACCGCAACCCGCGACCCCAGACGCCGTGTGCAAGGCCGTGGCCGAGGTGGTCTCCAAGTTTGAGCCCACCAAGAAGACGCCCATCGGCATCACGTTTCCGGGAGTCATCCAGCACGGCGTGGTGCGCTACGCGCCCAACATGGATCCCTCGTGGGTAGGCGTGAACATCGACGAGGTCATGAAGCACTACCTGGGCCGCGAGGTCCACACCCTCAACGATGCCGATGCGGCGGGTTACGGCGAGTACCTGTACGGCGCTGCGCACGGCCGTGAGGGAGTGGTGTTCGTGTGCACTCTCGGCACCGGCATCGGCGCGGTCTTTGTGCTGGACGGCGAGATCATGCCCAACGTGGAGTTGGGTCACCTGATCGTGGATGGCCACGACGCCGAGGAGTTCGCGGCCGACTCGGCGCGCGAGCGTCTGGGCATGTCGTTTGACGAGTGGGCGAAGCACCTGCAGAAGTACTTCTCGGAGATCGAGCGCCTGTTCTGGCCCGACCTCATCGTGGTAGGCGGAGGCGTGTCGAAGCACCACGAGCAGTTCCTCCCCAAGCTCACGCTCCGCGCCCCCATCATCCCCGCCGAGCTGCTGAACGGTGCGGGCATCGTGGGAGCAGCCGCTGCCGCCGCGCATGAGCGCGATCGCCAGGAGAAGCGTGCGAAGGCCGAAGCGAAGGCCCAGGTAAAGCAGGCCCAGAAGGCGGCAAAGGCAGCTGACGCCGCAACGAAATAGTTCCCATCGTGCGTGGTCTTCGCGTCCCGCGAACGTTGGTTACGCAACCGTAGGTTGTCGTTTACCCTGGTGTCATGAGCACCGCTGCCACGCGGGAGATTCATACTCCCGCGACCATCGTGATCGACGATTCGCTCACGCTTGCACGTCTCCTCGACGCGCGGGCGACTGAGAGACCGGCCGCCCCCTTTGGCGAGTACCGCGGATCAGACGACCGCTGGGCAGCCATCACGCTTGAGCAGTTCCGGCACGACGTACGGACGCTTGCGAAGGGGCTGATCGCGAGCAGCGTGCGCCCCGGCGACACCGTGGGCCTCATGGCCTCCACGCGCTACGAATGGGCGGTGTGCGACTTCGCGATCCAAACCGCCGGTGCCGTGACGGTGCCCGTGTACCCCACGTCGTCGGCGCACCAGGTCGAGTGGATCGATCGCGACGCGTCCCTCGCGCTGCTGATCGTCGAGACCACCGAGCAGGTAGCGCTCGCCGCGTCGTTCAGCGACGCCCCACGCATCGCCGTGATCAACGCAGGAGGCCTTGCCGAGTTACGTGACGCCGGCACCGCCGTCACCGAGGCACAACTCAATGCCGCCCGGGACATGGCGCGCGCCGACGACGTGGCGACGATCGTGTACACCTCCGGCACCACCGGTCGCCCCAAAGGCGTGCAGCTCACTCACCGCAACCTCGTGCAGCACGCCGTGAACGCGGCCGATCACCCCGATTACGGCCTGCTCGCCGCGGGCGAGACACGTCTGCTGCTCTTCCTCCCCCTCGCGCACGTGTTTGCCCGCTTCGCGCTCGTGCTCGGCCTCCACATCGGATCGACCATTGGGTTTGCGCCGTCCATCAAGACCATCTCCGCGGACCTGCGCCACCTCAAGCCCACCTGGCTCATCGGCGTGCCCCGCGTGCTCGAGTCCATCTACAACACCGCCGATGCGACGGCCGGGAGCCCCGCCAAGCAGCGCATCTTCCGTTGGGCCGCCGGAGTCGCGCGCGAGGTGTCAGCCGCCGCAACATCTGGCCGCCCCCCTTCCCTCGGCCTGCGAGCCCGCGCGCGAGTGGCCGAGGCGCTTGTGTGGAACAAGGTGCGCGCAGCGATGGGCGGCGAGCTCCGCTACTTGGTGTTGGGCGGCGCGAAGCTGTCTCCACGCATCGGCCACTTCTTTGACGGGATTGGCATGACAGTCATGGAGGGCTATGGCGCGACCGAACTCTCGGCGCCGCACACGTGTAATCCCCCCAGCGCGACGCGGATCGGGACAGTGGGCATTCCCTTTCCCGGGTGCTCGGTGCGCATCGCCCACGACGGCGAGATCCTGACTGCCGGCGCGAATGTGTTCGCCGGCTATCGCGGGTTGCCTGAGGCGACGGCTGAGGTGCTCAGCGACGGCTGGTACCGCACGGGGGACCTGGGCGAGATCACTCCCGAGGGCCACCTCGTGATCACTGGACGCAAGAAGGAGATCCTCATCACCACGACTGGCAAGAACGTGCAGCCGGCCGGCCTTGAGGACGCCATCCGCCCGTATCCGCTGGTGCAGGAGGTGGTGGTTGTCGGAGACGGCCGCCCCTTTGTCTCTGCACTCATCGCGCTTGACGAGACCATGCTCCCCAAGTGGCTCACGTCCAAGGGCCTGCCTCTCATGAGCGCGGCTGAGGCCGCCATCCATCCCGTGGTGCGCGAGCACGTGCAGAGCGTGATTGACCAGGCGAACGCACTCGTGTCGCGAGCGGAGGCCATTAGGGCCTGGCAGGTACTCCCCCGCGAACTCAGCGAGGCGCGGGAGGAGCTCTCAGCGTCCCTCAAGGTGCGCAGACAGAACGTGATTGACCACTTCACGGACCTGATAGACGGCATTTACGGGGAGCGGGTGCAGGGCGCGTAGCCAACGCCACACGCCCTGCACCGAGCCCGGGGGCTAGCTCTCGCTGTCAGCGAGCAGCTTGTAGAGGTCCCGACGCGCTTGCGCGAGCACCTCGGCCGCCTTGCCCGTCATGTCGGGTCCGGCGGACTGGCGAGCGACGTGCATCGCGGCCTCGCCAAGGGCCGCCATCTCGCGCCTGATCGAGGCGGCACCGCCCTCGGACGGGCCCGAATCGAAGACGGAGGACGCCTCTGCGGCGTGCTCCTCGAGCCATGCATGACCGCTCTCGGTGAGCGACGCGGTCCTGCGCCCCTCGACTGTATCGACGGCGACCAGGCCCTCGTCCTCCAGCGACTGCAGCGTCGGGTAGATCGAGCCCGCGCTGGGAGCCCACGCGCCATCGGTGCGCTCCTCGATCGCGCGCATGAGGTCGTAGCCGTGACGCGGCTGCTCGCCAAGCAACGCAAGGATCGCGAGGCGCACGTCACCGCGGGGCCTTCCTCCACGGCGTCCGCCCCGCCCGCGCGGCCCGGGAAAGCCTGCGCCAAAGCCATGACCAAACGCCTCGACGCCGGGGCCGAATCCACCCGGCCCCATCGCGCCCGGCCCGAAGCCTCCGCGCCTGCGCTTGCTGCGGCCGAAACCGCCGCCGCCCAGGCCCTCGGCCTCGGGCCCGGCCTGTCCGTGGTTGTTGCTGTGATGTCTCATCATGAGCCTCCATTTCGTATCGGAACACCATCACGATATATCGTGTTAGTCGTCTGCGTCAACCGTCTTGTCACCACCCCGGCACGATCAGTGGGATGCACCCAGCGGTGGGGCCATGGGACCTGTCAGGCACACCCCTCGCCAGGCATAGGATCCAGGGGTGGACACTGGAGACCTCACCGAATTCGGCCTGCCGGCGCTCGTCACCCTGGACACCGATGAGACGGTGACCTCCCTCCTGAGGGCCCGCGCCGCAGCAAACCCCGACCGCACCTATTGCGAGTTCAAGCACGAAGGCGGCTGGAAGCCCGTCTCGCTCGCGGAGTGGGAGCACCTTGTCTCCGCGGTCGCCAAGGGCATCGCAGCGACGGGCGTGAAGCGGGGTGACACCGTGGGGCTCATGGCGTCAACGCGCTACGAGTGGGCCTTGTTCGACATGGCGATCATGGCGGCCGGCGCGATGACGGTGCCCATCTACCCCTCGTCTTCGGCGAGCCAGGTCAACTGGATCGCCGAAGACGCTCGCCTGGCATTGCTGATCGTCGAAACCAGCCGCATGGGCACGATAGCCAGCGGCCTCGCCCACTCGCCCCGCGTGCTCGTCATCGACGACGGCGCCGTGGCCGACCTCACCGCCGCGGGCGCGGACATGACAGACGACGACCTCTGGGCAAGGACGGCCGACGCCCGCCTCGACGACACCGCATCGATCGTCTACACCTCCGGCACCACTGGCAACCCCAAGGGCGTGGAGCTCACTCACCGCAACCTCGTCGAGCACGCGCTCAACGCAGCCGCGTACCCCGATCTGCACGAGGTGACGCAGCCGGGCAGCCGCCTGCTGCTGTTCCTCCCCCTCGCTCACGTGCTGGCGAGGCACCTGGAGATCCTGTCGCTCGCCTCGGGCATGACGATCGGCTTTGCACCCTCCCCGGCGACACTTGCCGGGGACCTCAAGTCCTTCAAGCCTCACTGGATGATCGCGGTGCCCCGCGTTCTCGAGGCCTTCTACAACACGGTCGAGTCGCGCACGGGCGGCGGCGTCAAGGGGAAGCTCTTCAGGTGGGCGGCCGCAGTGTCGCGCTCCGCGGCGCGCGCCGAGGAGTCGGGCCGACCCTCGCCGCTCGTCAAGGCTCAGCTCGCCCTCGCCGACCGCCTCGTGCTGCACAGGGTCCGCGAGGCGATGGGTGGACAGATGCGCTTCATCGTGTGTGGAGGCGCGCGGCTGTCCCCCGACTTCGGCTACTTCTACAGCGGGTTCGGCGTGCGCGTGCTGCAGGGCTACGGCCTCACCGAATCATCGGCGCCTACCACGTGCAACCCCCAGTTCGCCGCTCGCATGGCCTCCGTGGGCATGCCACTTCCCGGATGCAGCGTGCGCATCGCAGCCGACGGTGAGGTGCTACTCAAGGGCCCCAACATCTTCTCTGGCTACCGCGGCGCGCCCGAGCTCACGGCGGAGGTCCTGACCGACGGCTGGTTCGCCACGGGCGACCTCGGTTCGCTGGACGCTGACGGCTACCTCACCATCACCGGCCGCAAGAAGGAGATCATCGTCCTCGACGCTGGCAAGAATGTGCAGCCAGCCGGACTCGAGGACGCGATCCGCCCCGATCCCCTCATTCAAGAGGTGGTGGTCGTAGGCGACGGCATGCCGTACGTGGTTGCGCTGGTGTCGCTCGACGAGCAGATGCTGCCCGCCTGGCTCAAGCAGCGTGGGCTTCCGGCGGTGGGCGTGGCAGAAGCTGCGGAGCTTCCCGAGGTGCAGGCGCACGTCAAGTCGCTGGTGGGAGTTGCCAACGCGACAGTAGCCAAGGCCGAGCACATTCGCCGATTCAGGGTCCTGCCTCGCTCGCTGAGCGAGGCAGAGGGCGAGTTCTCAGCCTCGCTGAAGGTGCGTCGCCACATCGTCGCGGAGCACTTCGCCGAGTTGGTTGACCAGATGTACCCCCAGCACGAGCGTCGAGAGTAGCCTCCGGATCGGGTGACAATGGGGGCGTGACGGCCCTTGCCAACCCCCTCGCCCGCGCGCGCGACAAGGCCGGCCGCGCGCTGTTCCTCAAGATTGCCGGACCGAACGGCGAAGAGGCGCGACGCAGGGTTCACGACACCCCCGGCGAGCGGTGGTTCCCGCCGGGCGCGCCGATGCGGCGGGTCCACGCGGACGTCACCACCTTCGTCGGCGGCCTGAGGGCGCTGCTACTGCAGTCGCTCCACCCGCTCGCGATGGCGGGGGTCGCGGGGCACTCGGGCTTTCGCGGGGATCCGTGGGGCCGCCTGGCCCGCACATCGACATTCCTTGCCTTCACCAGCTTTGGGGCGGACAAGGACGCACAGAAGATGGTCGACGTTGTCAAGGCCGCGCACCTCAAGGTCACCGGCATCGCGCCCGACGGCCGGCCCTACGCGGCGAGCGACCCGCACCTCCTCACCTGGATCCACATCGCGGAGGCGGACTCCTTCTTGCGCGCCCATCAGCGTTACGGCGAGCGCCCGCTGACCCTCGAGCAGGCCGATACCTACGTGGCCCAGGCTGGCACAGTCGCGCGCCGGCTCGGAGCGCTCGACGTGCCCCAGAGGGTGGCGGAGCTCGACGACGCGATCCGGCGCTACAGGCCCGAGCTCGCGGCCACGGAGGCAGCCCTCGACACCGCGCGATTCCTGCTGAAAGAGCCCCCGCTGCCGCTCGTCGCCCGGCCCGCCTACTCGTTGCTGTCCTCGGGCGCGGTGGCCCTGCTCCCCGACTGGGCGCGCGCCGAACTTGGCATCGACACGTGGGCCGCACGCACCATCGGCCCCGTAGCAGGCGGTCTGGCCACGCACGCGATTCGGTGGGTGCTCGGGTCCGCCGAGACCCGTGCAGCATCGGCGTAGCCCCGTCTCACTCGGCCCACGTGACGAACGTGTGAAATGCTCGTGACCGGGACCAGCATCGTGCACCAAACTGTCGCGGAAGCGGTTACATTCGTGCCTGTGAACGAGAACATGCCGCCCGTCGCCGCCCGCGAGCACACAGTCGAGAGCTTCACGCGCGAGTTTCTGCGCGAACTGAACTTCAGCCAGGGAGTGGACCTCGACCGCGCGTCCACCAACGACAAGTACCTCGCGCTCGCCAAGACAGTGCGTCATTACCTCATGACGCGCTGGCTCGAGACGCTGCGCAATCAGTACCGCGACCAGGCGAAGACGGTGGCATACCTCTCGGCCGAGTTCTTGCTTGGCCCGCAGCTTGAGAACTCGATGCTGGCAGCGGATCTGGACGAGATCGCCGCGCAGGCGCTGCGCGAGCTGGGCATCGACATCGAAGAGTTGCGAGCCGTGGAGATTGAGCCTGGTCTTGGAAACGGCGGCCTCGGACGCCTGGCAGCATGCTTCATCGACTCGCTCGCCACGCTCAACGTGCCCTCCATCGGCTACGGCATCCGCTACGAGTACGGCATCTTCCGTCAGTCGTTCGTGGACGGCAAACAGTACGAGAAGCCCGACGACTGGCTGCGCCTCGGCTCGCCGTGGGAGATCGCGCACCCTGAGAACGCGGTGGCAGTGCACTTTGGCGGCCACACGGAGACGACGAAGAACGGCCCCGACGGCGCGATGACCTGGGTTCCCGAATGGCACGTGATGGCGGTGCCCTACAACTACATGGTCCCCGGCTACCGCAACGGCCGCGTCAATACCCTGCGCCTGTGGAGCGCAAAGGCCGCCAACGCGTTCGACCTGCAGGAGTTCAACCAGGGCGACTACGAGCAGTCGGTGCGCGCGCGCACCTTCGCGGAGAACATCTCCAAGGTGCTCTACCCCGAGGACTCGACCCCGCAGGGCAAGGAGCTGCGCCTGCAGCAGCAGTACTTCTTTGTGGCGGCCTCGCTGCGCGACTTTATCGACAACGTGCTGCCCCCGGACTACGACCTCAACAATCTGCCGCAGCGCATCACGTGGCAGCTCAACGACACGCACCCCGTGATCGCCGTGCCCGAGCTCATGCGTCTGCTGATCGATGAGCGCGGCTGGCAGTGGGACGACGCGTGGGCCGTGACCCAGCAGGTCTTCGCCTACACGTGCCACACCCTGCTGCCCGAGGCGCTCGAGGTGTGGCCGGTCGACCTGCTGGGGCGCCTCCTCCCCCGCCACCTGGAGATCATCTATCGCATCAACGAGGAGTTCCTCGAGGAAGTGCGCGACATGTACCCCGGCGATGAGCTGCGCGTGCGCCGCATGTCGATCGTGGCAGAGCAGCCCGTGCGCGCGATCCGCATGGCGCATCTGGCAACGGTGGCCGGCTTCAAGGTCAATGGCGTGGCCGCGCTGCACTCGCAGCTGCTCGCGGACAAGGTGCTCGTGGACTTCGCTCAGATGTGGCCCCACAAGTTCACAAACGTGACAAACGGCGTGACCCCCCGTCGCTTCGTGCGCCTCGCGAACCCCGGCCTCTCCGGCCTCATCACCGAGGCGATCGGCGACGGGTGGATCACCGACCTCTCCCTGCTCAAGGGCCTCGAGCCGCTCGCTGACGACGCGGAGTTCCGACGCCGCTTCCGCGAGATCAAGGGAGCCAACAAGGCCCGTCTTGCGGGAGTTCTCGCGGAGCGCGACGGCATCGACATGGCCGGCGACGCCATGGTGGACGCCATGGTCAAGCGCCTCCACGAGTACAAGCGTCAGTCCCTCAAGCTGCTGCACATCGTGTCGCTCTACGAGGGCATCATGTCCGGCCGCACGCCGCTCGACTCGGTCACGCCGCGCACCTTCGTGTTCGGTGCCAAGGCCGCGCCCGGTTACGTGCGCGCCAAGGAGACCATCGAGCTACTGAACGCCGTTGGCCGAACGATCAACGCCGACGCCTCGCTCGAGGGCCGCCTCAAGGTCGCCTTCCCCGCGAACTACAACGTGACGCTCGCGGAGACGCTGATCCCGGCCGCCGACCTCTCGGAGCAGATCTCGCTCGCCGGCAAGGAGGCCTCGGGCACCGGCAACATGAAGTTCGCGCTGAACGGCGCTCTCACCATCGGCACCGACGACGGCGCCAACGTGGAGATCCGCGAGCTCGTGGGCGACGAGAACTTCTTCCTGTTTGGCATGGACGAGCCCGCCGCGTCGGCGCTGCAGGCGAAGGGCTACAACCCCGGCGAGTACTACGAATCCGACCCGGAGCTCAAGGCCGCGCTCAACCTGATCGCCTCGGGCCACTTCACGAACGGAGAGAAGGGCGGCGCCGTCGCGTCGCTGTTCGCTTCGCTGACCGAGCGCGACCGCTTCATGGCGCTCGCCGACTTCCGTTCCTATATCGATGCGCAGGCGCGCGTCGACGCCTCCTACGCGGATCAGGACGAGTGGAGCCGCTCCGCGATCCTCAACGTGGCTCGCACTGGCTTCTTCAGCTCCGACCGATCGATCCAGGACTACTTGGAGCGCATCTGGCGCGCCAAGCCCATCGATCAGAACGCGTAGGCACCGCCGGCCCACTCGTTCGGGACGCGTGCTACTGGTCCGCCCCGAATGGGTCGTCCACCACGTGCGTGCGGCCGTGAGGCGTTGGCTTGCCGTGCTCGTCGACAGCGACAAACACCATGCGGTCGATCGTCAGAATCGACTGATGAGTGACGAGGTTGCGGACCTCGGCTCGCAGGGTGATGGAGGTGCGGCCAAAGTGAACGGCCGAGATTCCCATCTCGATCATGTCGCCCTGCCGGGCCGTGGAGACGAAGTCAATCTCTGAGATGTACTTGGTGACGGCCTTGCGATTGCCCAGCTGGATGATGGCGTAGATGGCCGCCTCCTCGTCCACCCAGCGCAGCAAGCTGCCCCCAAACAGCGTGCCGTGCGCGTTGAGGTCCTCGGGACGCACCCAGCGACGCGACCTGAAGGTCACACGGGTCTCGTCGGGCTGCGGGGCGGGTGCGTCAATGACGGACGTCATGGTGTCGGCTCTCTAGTCGGGGACTGTGGACTCCCGACGCCGCGACGCGCCCGGAGCCACTTCCCGGAACGCTTGTATTCATGCAATTGTTCCCCGGGAGTGCCGACGAGCCCCAACGCGAGCATCGGACTCCGCCCCTAGCGACCAGTCGTGCGCGATCGACGTCCGCCAGCGGGCCTCGCGGACGGCCGCAGCCCGCCGCGCCGTACCCGCGGACGGGGCTCACGCGCCCTCATGGCGGGGTGAGAGGCACCGCTGCGTTGCGCCTGGGCGGCCCGGCGCCGGGCAGTGCGCACCGAACGCCATCCGCTGGGTCGCGCGGAGTGAACAAACTCCGGATCCACGACCGCCAGCGTGAAGACCTGGGGCGCGGAGCACGCGAGTGCCACGATGAGGAACCAGCCGTACTCCACGAGGATGCGCGACTCCGTCAGCCCCTGCAGCGACAGCGCAGCCGCCAGCAGCGCCCAACCCAGCGGCACGTAGGTATCGCCAGGCCCAGCGCGCTCCACGAGCCTCCACGCGGCCCCAAAGTTCAGGATCAGCACTCCCAGGAGCAGCGCGGCCCCGATGAGACCCATCTGGAGCCATGCATCAAGGAACGCGTTGTGGCTGTGCGTGGCATACACGCCAGCGCGATCGAGGATGTCGCTGTAGGGATGCGACCAGACCGGCCAATATCCCACGTAGCCCCACCCCTCGGGACGCTGCTGTGCCGACACGATCACCGCATCCCAGATGCGGGTCCTGTGGGAGAGATCGGGGCCGCGCTCCACAAGGCCAAAGATCTCGTTCCTGAACTTGAGGGTGAGCACGGCGACCACCGCCGTGGCGCCTACCACCGTCATGGAGAGCGCCCGCTTTGCAGGGCCCCGCAGGCGACGAATCACGAGCGCGCAGACCCAGAGCCCGCCCAGGTACAACGCCGCCACAGTGGCGGTCGCCGACACTGTGAGCACGTGCACCAGCGCGGCGACCGCGAGGGTCGCAAGGCCATCGAGCGCACGGATGCGACGGTCGAGCAACAGGATTCCGGCGAGGATGGCGGCAAACAAGGCGATCGCGCCGAACGGGTTGCGGTTGCCTACGAAGCCCTGAAGGGGGCCGCCCTCGAACATCAGTGCTTGCGTCCAGACAACCCGCACCCCGTGAGCCGCCGGATCGCCAAGTGACTCGCGGTTCCCCCACAGCGTGGTGATAGGCCCTCGCACCACGAGGGCGGCAAAGAGCTCAAAGAGGACGCCGAGCCCAAGGCTCGACTGAAACCCGCGGTACAGCACCACGGCGAACTGTCCCGCAGGGATGCCGCGCACCGTCACGATCGCCGCGAGCGTGATGCCCACGAGCATGACCGCGGCAAGCGCGCTGAGAACCGGCGTGGCCGACCACGCCACCGAGGCAACTGCGAGCGCCACAAACGCGCCGACCAGCAGCGGTGGCCGCAGCGCGCGCCAGGAGGGGCGGAACACCAGCAACAGGGCAAGGAGGGACACGAGACTGAGAGAGGCGTAGCCCCACAGAGTGAGGAGTTGACGGAAGCCCTGACCAGACGTCAACAGCACCACGATCCAGGCGGCCAGGGCCTCCTTCGCGGCGTCGCGCTCCCACCAGCGTTGCCCTCGCGTCGCGAGAGAAATCACCCGCAGATGGTAACCACACCCTGTCGGATTCCCCGCATCGGCCGCCGCGGCACCGCCTACACGCCGCCTACGGTGCTGCCGGGCTCGTACGAGCCGGCCGCGATCCCAGCCCAAAACTCGGGGGCCTTGTCCGGGTCGAGTAGCACCGTGGAGCCCACGCCATCGACGCGATAGTCAAGCGTTGCAATGGGCGGGGTGCCGGTGACGGCGTCCTGTCCCTGAGCCGCGTTGACCACGAGGGCCATCCGCGCGAGACCCCACGCGTTCACACCGTCGTTGACGGCGAAACTCGCAAGGCCCGCCTCGGCCACGCGGCGCGTCTTCGCTGGATTCGAGAGCGTCTCGCGGCTCATCACAGTATGAGCAACGGCCGAGATGACCTGCCTCTGTCGCTGCGTACGACCGATGTCACCCAACGGGTCCTCGTAACGCATGCGCGAGAACGCGAGAGCGGTGACCCCGTCAACCATGTGACACCCGGCGGTCCAATCGAGCCCGCTGTACGGGTCATTCACGGTCGAGTCGTAGCACAGTTCGACGCCGCCCACGCCGTCCACGACGTTCTGGACTCCATTGAATCCCACCTCGAGGTACCTATCGATGGTGAGCCCGGTGAGCTGCTCCACCGTCTGCACCAGCAGCGGCGCTCCCCCGAACGCAAACGCCGCGTTGATCTTGTTGGGCCCATAGCCCGGGATGTCCACGTAGGAATCACGCGGGATCGAGATCATTGCCGTGGGACCCGATTCGGGCTGGTGAATCAGGATGATGGTGTCGGTGCGCGCGCCCACTGTGCCGTCGTCTGCCCACCCGTCTCGCGAGTCAGAGCCCACCACGAGGATGGTCTGGCCGGGAGTGTTGCCTGCTCCGCTCAGCGCGGTGACGTGCTGGATCCGAGAGTCCACCCAGTGGATTGTCGACGCCACCAGGATCACCACCACCGCGACGAGTGCCCCTAGGATCGCCACAGTGCGCCGGCGCCACACAGCACGCGAGCCGCCACCCTCGCGAGTCCGACGTGTCGAGTGCTGCGTCGCCGCAGGTTCCGGGAGGGGCGCGCGAGCGGCTCGCGGTGCGACCCGCTGCGCCGCGCGGGGGTCCCGCTGAGGTGCCCGCGCCGCGGGCCCCGCGGCGCGTCGGGCAGGCTGTCGTTGCGCGGATGTGGGAACAGGACGCACGCTCACACGCGGGGGAACGTCGTCGGGCCGACGCGAGTCGTCGCCTTCACGAGGAGTCGCGCCGCGCCCGTTGCGCGGGACCTCGCCTGCGTCGCGTGGCGCGACGGACGGCGGGCGCTGCGCGGCGCGGCCGCGCGGCGCGATCGAGGGAGGCATGGGCCGACGCAGGCCGGGCGGCCGGCGCTCGTCGTCGGCTTCGCGAGGTGTCACGAGCCGAGGCTATCGCCGCATCCCTTCGGTATGGCGGTCCCGCGCCGCGCTTCTCCCGAGCCGCCCACACCCGGGACGATGGGCACTAACTCGTGTTAGTGGCGCGTTCTAGCGTAGTGACATCAGTCCTTCCACGACGATGAGGAGAACCCACGATGACAGCTGTGCACACCCCGACCGTGCGTACGCCGCAGGCGTACGACGTGCTCTTTGAGCCATACATGCTCGGCAACCTCCGCATCAAGAACCGCTTCGCGATGGCACCCATGGGCCCGCTCGGGTTCTCGGACGCCGATGGCGGCTGGAACGCGCGGGGCATCGAGTACTACGTGGCGCGCGCGAAGGGCGGCACGGGCCTCATCATCACTGGCGTGACGTTCTGCGAGAACCCCGCAGAGGACGTGCCGCGCCCGTCGGTCGCGTCATCGGTGGTCAACCCCGGTCACTTCATCCGCACCTCCAACGAGATGACCGAGCGCATCCACGCGTACGACGCGAAGGTCATGCTGCAGATCTCGCCCGGATTTGGCCGCGTGATCATGCCGCAGTTCATCAAGCCGGGCAACCTGCCCGTGGCGCCTTCCCCCATCCCCTACCGCTGGGGACCCCAGACCTGCCGCGAGATGACCGTGGAGGAGATCCACACCACCGTCAAGAACGCCGCTCGCGGAGCCCTCAACGGCAAGCGCGGCGGCTTTGATGGCGTTCAGATCCACGCCGTCCACGAGGGCTACCTGCTTGACCAGTTCGCCATCTCCATGTTCAACCAGCGCACCGACTCGTACGGCGGCTCGCTCGAGAACCGCCTGCGCTTCGCTCGCGAGGTGCTCGAGGAGATCAAGACCACGTGCGGCGATGAGTACCCCGTCACGCTGCGCTTCTCGCCCAAGTCCATGATCAAGGACTGGCGCGTGGGCGCAATGCCCGGCGAAGAGTTCGAGGAGATGGGCCGCGACATCGAGGAGGGCATCGAGGCCGCACGGCTGCTGACCGACTGGGGCTACGACGCGATCGACCTCGACGTCGGCTCGTACGACTCGTGGTACTGGTCGCACCCGCCGATGTACCAGGAGAAGGGCCTCTACATGCCCTACTCCAAGCAGGTCAAGGACGCGCTGCCCGAGGTCCCCATCATCCTTGCCGGACGCATGGACGACGGTGACCGTGCAATCCGCGCGATCAACGAGGGCTTCGCCGACATGATCTCGCTGGGCCGCCCGCTGCTCGCCGACCCGGAGTGGGTCAACAAGTTCCGCGCCGGACGCACCGAGACGATCCGCCCCTGCATCTCGTGTCAGGAAGGCTGCATGGGCCGCATCCAGGCCTACGCCGCCCTCAACTGCGCGGTGAACCCCGAGGCCGGCCGAGAAGCCGACCACAAGATCCGTCCCGCTATCCGACCCAAGAAGGTCATGATCGTCGGCGCCGGCATGGCCGGTCTTGAGGCTGCACGCGTGCTCGCAGAGCGCGGTCACAAGCCCGAACTGTTCGAGGCATCCGACCGTCTGGGTGGCGTGGTCGTCGCCGGAGGGATGCCGTCCTTCAAGGAGGACGACCACGACCTCATCGCGTGGTACGGCAACCAGCTCGACGAGCTGCAGGTGCCTGTGCACCTGAACACACCCGTGACCGAGCAGATGATCGGCGAGACGGATGCCGATCACATCATCCTGGCGACAGGCTCCGCGCCGCGCCTGCTCAACCTGGGCGACGCGATTCCGGTCACCGAGGCCATCGACGCTCTCATGGAGCCCGCGGCCTTCGCCGGCAAGAAGGTGGCGATCGTGGGCGGCGGCCTTACCGGCTGCGAGCTTGCTCTGCACCTCAAGGAGCTGGACGAGACCACCAAGGTCACCATTGTCGAGGTAGGCAACGACGTGCTCGCCATGTCGGGACCGCTGTGCCACGCCAACCACGACATGCTCCACGACCTGGTCACCTACAAGGGCGTGGAGGTCGTGGCCAACGCCTTCGCGCAGCGCACCACCGCCACCGGCCTTGAGGTCAAGGTGCAGGACGCGACGCTGACCGTCGAGGCCGACGCCGTGATCACCGCGATCGGCTACCAGTCGTCGGCGAAGCTTGCCGACGTCGTGGCCGCCTCGCGTATCCCGTTCCACGTGCTGGGAGACGCCCGCAAGGTGTCGAACATCATGTACGCCATCTGGGATGCCTTCGAGGTGGCGACGGAGCTGTAACAGACCAGCAAGACCCCGGTAGCCCACCTCGTCCTCCGGGCTGCCGGGGTCTTGCACTCTCCCCCTAGAATCCAGGCCATGACAACGACGCACCGCAAACGCCCCACCAGCGCCGATGTGGCGCGCCTGGCGGGCGTCTCGCGGGCCACAGTGAGCTTTGTCCTGAACGACACGCCCTCGCAGTCCATCTCGGGCACTACCCGCGAGGCTGTGCGCCGAGCCGCCGAGCAACTTGGCTACATGCCCTCGCCTCACGCGGCGGCCCTGCGCTCGGGCCGGTCCCGCGTAGTCCTCGTCTTGGTCCCCCATTGGGCTTCGAGCGCCACGATCATGCGCTACCTCGAGTTGCTTGCCGCGCACCTGGCGGAGCACGATCTGCTCACCGTCACCCACATCGAGCGCGCGGCACCCCTGAGTGACCTCCTCACGGCGATGCATCCCGCCGCCGTCGTGTCGCTCGTTCCGCTGGAACCCATGGAGTCGACGCTCCTCGCGCGAGCCGGGATCGTCGAGGTGCACGGCTACATTGCCGAGTTCCCCGGCAAGGTCGAGGGCCTCACCCTCAACCAACAGCGCATGGGCGAGGCGCAGGCACGCCACCTTGTGAGCCAGGGCGCCCACCGCATCGTTCATGTCTGCGGGCCCGAGACCGGCCACCCGCTGCGCAAGGCTGGTCGCGCCGAGGGCGCCCGCCGCGTGGTCGAGGCTGCGGGAGACAACACCCTCACCTTCGAGGAGCGCACGTTCAGCGACCCCGCGTCTCTCGATCAGCTTGTGGCGCGTGAGTGGTCGACGAGCAACCGCCGCGTGGGGATCTGCGCCTTTGACGACGACACAGCCCTCGCGATTCTCGCCGCTCTACACCGCCGCGGCGTGGCAGTTCCGCTGCGGGTAGCCGTCGTGGGAATGGACGACATCGAGGCGGGCAAGTTCAGCGATCCGCCGCTCACCACCGTCAAGCCAAATCTTGACTACCAGTCGCGCGAGGTGGCGAAGGCAACGCTAGCGGCACTCGGGCTGCCGGCCATGGAGCCCGACGCCGATGCCACCCTCGCCGGTCCCGATTCGGTCGCCACGATCGTGCGCAGGGGCAGCGCGTAGCGTTGCCGGCGCCTACTCGCGGCCGTCCTCCAGCGGAATGAGCATGGTGCGGTACTCGCCGTCGATGGTGGCGAGCTCCCACACCCGCTGCGCCACATCGTCGATGCCGCCCGGCAGCTGCAGCTTGGGGATCGCGCCGGGAATCACCAGCTGCGAGACCCGGATGCCCTGCGGAGCGAGGTGGTCGTGCAGCATCTCGCCGTACGCACTCTCTGCGGGGAAGGCAACTGAGGTGCCGGCAAAATCGGGGCGCGACTTCACTGAGGTGCCGCCGTTGACAAGCACGATGGCTCCGCCGCCGGCAGCCTGCATGCCGGGGATCACGGCGCGCGTCGCGTGGATCAGGCCCATGACCGAGAACCGCAGCGCTTCCATGTAGACCTCGGGCTCCGTCTCGAGCACGGGAGTGAGGAACGAGCTGAACGGCAGCGGGCTGTATTGGAGCGCCGTGATGGCGCCCAGCTCGGCGGTGGCGGCCTCGAGCGCGCCCGTCAGCGCCTCGGGGTCGAGCACGTCGGCTGCGAAGCCCTTTGCGGTGAAGCCGTCCCCGGCGAGGTTCTCGACCATCGCGTCAAGCCTGGCCTGATCGCGGGCGATGAGGGCGATGGCGTAGCCCTCGCGTCCAAAGCGGCGCGACGGCCGCACCGAGTCCCGCTCCGGCACCGACGATGGCAAGAGTGGGCATGCGAGGCTCCTTCGGTGGGGCTGGGGTGGTCTCCTGTCACCCTATCGCCGACGCGGACGGCGCGGACGCCTGGCAGCACGGGCGTAGGGTCGAGATGACCACCCCCTCTCGCGGCAAGGACCCCCGATGAAGTACACCCAGCTTGGCAAGAGCGGCCTGCGCATCCCACGCCTGGCGCTTGGCACGATGACCTACGGCGATCCGTCCTCGACCATCCCCGCATGGGGTGCGTACGCGTGGGACGACGCCGCACCGTTCTACCGCCAGTCGTACGAGGCGGGCATCACGTTCTGGGACACGGCCAATGCGTACAGCGCAGGGGTGAGCGAGCAGCTCACCGGCCGGGCGATGCGGGAGTTTGCCAGCCGCGAGGAGATCGTGCTGGCCACCAAGGTGTTCTTCCGCATGCACGAGGGACCCGGGGGCCAGGGCCTCTCGCGCAAGGCCATCATGGAGAATATCGATGCGTCGCTTGCACGGCTTGGCACCGACTACGTGGACCTCTACCAGATCCACCGCTTCGACCCCACGACGCCCATGGAGGAGACCATGGAGGCGCTGCACGACGTGGTGAAGGCCGGCAAGGCCCGCTACCTGGGCGCGTCGGCGATGCACGCGTGGCAGTTCGCGGAACTGCAGCACACGGCAGACCTGGGCGGGTGGACGCGATTCGTGTCCATGCAGAACCAGTACAGCCTCATCTACCGTGAGGAGGAGCGGGAGATGATGGGCCTGCTCGCGCACCAGGGAGTGGGGGCAGTGCCGTACTCCCCGCTCGCGAAGGGCAAGGTCACCAAGCCGTGGGGAACCTCCACGAGCCGCAACAGCAACGACGCCGTGGCAGACGCGACATTTGTCGAGGCCGACAAGCCAGTGGTGGACGCGGTCGAGGCGATCGCCGCCGAGCGCGGCGTGACCATGGCACAGGTGGCGCTCGCGTGGGTGCTGCGCCACCCGGTGGTGAGCGCCCCCATCGTGGGTGCCACCAAGGCAGCGCATCTCGACGACGCGGTGGCGGCTCTCGACATCGACCTCACGGACGACGAGGTGACGGCCCTCGAGGAGCACTACGCCATCCGATCTCCGCGGGGGTTCTAGACGATCGCTACGCAAAGGGGCCCTCTCGGCGAACCGAGAGGGCCCCTCAACGCGTCTCGGGTCCTAGAGAGACGGGTTGACCATCACCTTGAGCGACTCGCGCGCGTCCATCGCGGCATAACCGACCGGGACGTCGTCGAGCGCCACGACGCGGTCGAAGACCTTGCCGGGGTTGATACGGCCCTCGAGCACCTCGGGGATCGCGGCCTCGAGGTAGGCGCGAACTGGCGCGGGACCGCCGGTGAGGGTCGCGTTCTTGCCAAACAGCGAACCGAAGCCAACGGGGGCCTCTTCGTACTGCGGCACGCCCACACGACTAATCACGCCGCCGGGGCGCACAATGCCAAAGGCCTGCTCGTATGCGGGCATGTGACCCACCGCCTCGAGCACCACGTGGCTGCCCTCGCCGTTTGTCAGGTCCATGACTTTCCTGACGCCCTCGGCGCCGCGCTCGGCCACCACGTCGGTCGCTCCAAACTCGATACCTAGGTCCGTGCGGGACTGGTGGCGACCCATCAGGATGATGCGCTCGGCGCCCATCTGCTTGGCCGAGAGCACTGCGGAGAGTCCCACGGCGCCATCGCCGATCACCGTGACAGTCTTGCCGGGCTCCACGCGGCCCATGAAGGCGGCGTGCCAACCAGTGAGATACACGTCCGAGAGGGTCAACAGCGAGGCCAGGAGCGCCTCGTCGGTGTCCTCCCCCACACCCGGGACCTTGACGGCGGTGCCGTCGGCCTGCGAGAGCCGCAACGCCTCACCCTGGCCGCCGGTCAACCAGCCGCCCTTGACGCACGACGTGTGGACGCCCTCCTGGCAGAACACACAGGTGTTGTCGTGCGTGGCGAAGGGAACGAT
The DNA here is from genome assembly GCA_003246255.1 of Demequina lutea. Taxonomy (GTDB): domain Bacteria; phylum Actinomycetota; class Actinomycetes; order Actinomycetales; family Demequinaceae; genus Demequina; species Demequina lutea_A. The sequence continues at coordinate 2,121 of QKAX01000096.1, read as the reverse complement.
CACAAAGTCGCCCTTCGACAGCAGGCTCACCTCGGAACCGGCGTCCTCCACGATGCCGATGGCCTCGTGGCCCATGGGAATGCCGTTGCCGGCGGGGGCCGAGTGGTACGGGTGCAGGTCGGACCCGCAAATGCAGCCGCGCACCACGCGGATGATCGCGTCGGTGGGCTCCTGGAGCGTCGGGTCGGGAACCTCGACCACTCGCACATCGCCCGCGCCGTACATCAACGTTGCCTTCATCACTTACCTTTCGTGGAGGTTCTCAACTCCAGAAAGCCTAGGATCCCAGCTGACATTCCGGGAGGCTCTGCCGATACCTCGCTCGCAGGCGGCCAGCGGAGAAGAGTCCCCGCTAAGTGGTCCCGACTCACGGTCCTAGGTCCTAGACAGTAGGGCCCAGAATCCCAGATGCTCTACGTAGGGTTCCCCACGGGCTCGGCAACTACGAAAGGCATTCTTCATGTCCAAGCTTCTGGTGATCCGCGCTCACCCGCTCACCTCTGAAACGTCCAAGTCGATGCAGCTCACTGACGCGTTCATCGAGACCTACAAGCAGACGCACCCGGACGACGACGTCCTGGAGCAGAGCCTCTACAACATCGCGATCCCCGAGATCGACCTTGATCTATTCAACGCGTGGAACAAGCTGCGCGCCGGCATCCCGTTCGTGCACCTGCACGAGGCCGAGCAGACAAAGAGCACGCTGTTCGAGGGCTACACGACGCAGTTCCTCAACATGGACAAGATCGTGATCGCCAACCCGCTGTGGAACCTGCAGGTGCCCACGCGCCTCAAGGCATGGATCGACTGCATCTGCGTCGCCGGCAAGACCTTCAAGTACTCCGAGACAGGCGAGGCCGTCGGCCTTGTGAGCGGCAAGAAGGCCCTGCACATCCAGACCAACGGTGGCGTCTACAACGGCCAGGACCCGGCTAGCCAGTACGTTGCCACGATGCTCGGCTTCATCGGCGTGCGGGACTTCCAGCACATCGCCGCTGAGGGCATGGACCACGACCCGGCCCACGCCGACGAGATCATGGCCGCCGCGTTCGACAAGGTGCGCGCCGCCGCCGCCGAGTTCTAGAACCACAGCGCCTCCGGGCGCAGGCATGGAGGCCCCCGACGCATCAGCGTCGGGGGCCTCTTCGCGTGAGGGCTTACTTGCCCGAGTACACCGGGAAGAAGGACACGTCGCCGTAGTCCTTCGCCTCGAGGTTGATGAGGGCCTGCATGTCCTCATCGGAGATCTCAAAGTTCACGTCGGCGTTGGCCTTCATGTGCTCCTTGTTGGCCGTCTTGGGCAGCGCGACGGTGCCCAACTGGATCACGTAGCGGATCGCGAGTTGAGACACAGCCACACCGTAGGCATCCGTCACGACTGAGCGACAATGCCCTCCCATAACGCGCTTACACACGGCGAATGCGGGACGATGGATAGAGACATAGGGATGCGTGAGGAGGTGCGCTGTGGGCTCGGAGCACGCCGAGCCGGCCTCGGGCGCCGGCGAGGACGCTGCCGCGCGCCTTGAGCAGCTCGAGGCGATCCTGCGCCTCGCGCCCGTTGGCGTCGGCCTGGTGGACGGCGAGGGCCGCACCACGATGACAAACGGCGCCCTGCACCGGATGCTCGGCTACACGCCGGAGGAGTTTGCCTCGTTGTCGTGGGCCGACTACACGCACCCGGACGACACGCCCATCAACGCCGAGTTCTCGCGTCAACTCGCGGCGGGCGAGATCGACGGCTTCCAGATGGAGAAGCGCTTCCGCCGCAAGGACGGCACATGGCTGTGGACGTCGCTACTCGTGTCGCTCGTGCGTAAGCCTGACGGCAGCCCGCAGTACGAGATCGGCATGACCACCGACATCACCGAACGCAAGAGGCTCGAGAGTGACCTGCGTACCGCCGAGGAGCGTTACCGCGTGCTCGTGGAGCGCGTGCCCGCCGTGGTGTACTCGGCGGCGCCTGGCGCGTTTGGCCGCTGGCACTACGTGAGCCCTCAGATAGAGACGATGCTGGGCTTCACCGCTCAGGAGTGGATGGCTGATTCCGGCCTGTGGTGGCGCCAGGTGGAGCCGTCCGCGCGCGCCACCGTGCTCACGTCCGAGCAACTCATGCTCAAC
>QKAX01000100.1 GCA_003246255.1 Demequina lutea | reverse complement strand
GCTCGTACCGGGCCAGGGCTGGGTGCAAGGGGGTGCCGACGCCCTCCGGCTGCCGCCTCCGGGTGCCGCGCGATTCACCCCACTCGGAGGCGGCTGGCTGGTCTCGCGAGAGGGAGGGCTCGACTGGTACATCAACGACGAGGTGCGTCCACTCGACGAGCCTGGGCTCGGTCCGCTCGCTGGTTCAGACGACGTGTACCAAGCACGCGAGTACGCCTGGGTGGGTGGTGAGGCCGGCATCGGCATCGTCGACAACGGGCTGACGTATGTACCGGTGATCACTGGCGGCACGAGCCAGGTCAGCGTGTTCGTGATGCCTTACGGGTCTGCGTCATAGCGGCTGCGCTCCTAGGCTGGAGCCATGGAGTTCCGCCCCTTTCACATCGCGCTGCACACGCGGTTTAGGGGCACCACCGAGCGCTCCGGCGTGCTGGTGCGCGGTACGGGACCTGATGGTGCCGACGCGTGGGGCGAGTTCTCGCCCTTCCCCGACTACGGCGCCGAGCAGCGGGGCCGATGGTGGGCTGCGGCGATGGAGGCGGCTCGGGGAGAGCTCCCCGAGCCGCTTCACCGCGACGTCGAATGCGCGGCGATCATCCCCGAGCTTGACCCCGAACCGGCCGCGGACCTCGCACGTCGTCACGGCTGCCGCACCGCCAAGGTGAAGGTGGGAGGCCCCCGCGGCGGCACGGCGGACCCGGCCGCCACACTGCGCGCCGACTGCGCCCGCGTGGAGGCCGTCGCATCGGCGCTGGGCCCGGGCGGCATCGTGCGCGTGGATGCGAACGGCGTGTGGGATGCCGTGGACGCCGTGACGGCGATCCGCGCCCTGGAGGCCGCTGCGCGCACAGGCGGCGTCGAGGGGCTGTCCTACGTGGAGCAGCCGTGCGCGCGTGTCGAGGATCTCGCGACCGTGCGCCGCCGGGTCACGAGTCCTATCGCCGCAGATGAGTCGATCCGCCTCACAGGAGACGTGGACGCGGTGCTACGCGCCGATGCCGCCGACATCCTGGTGCTCAAGCCATCCACGATGGGTGGGGCGCAAGCGGTGCTGGATATCGCTGATCGCACGGGCCTGCCCATCGTGATCTCGTCCGCGATGGAGTCCTCGGTGGGGCTCTCCGCCGCGCTCGCGGCGGCCCTTGCCCTCCCGGATCAGACGCATGCGCATGGGCTTGGCACGGGCACGCTGCTTGCCACCGACACGGTGGAGAATCCCCTGATACCGGCGGAGGGACGGCTAGCGCCGATCCCGCCTAGAGTGACCGTATGACGCATCCAGGTGCCGCCTACGCCCGCGAACTGATCGCGGCGCTCGTGGCGCATGGTGTGCGCGACTACGTGCTGTGCCCCGGGTCCCGCTCGGGACCACTCGCGCACTCGCTCGCCGAGGCCGCCTCTCACGATGCCCCCGCTGGCGCCCCGCGCCTCAACCTGCACGTGCGCATCGACGAGCGGTCCGCCGCGTTCCTGGCGCTCGGCATCGCGCGCGGCCGCGCGATCGAGGGCGCCCCCGCCCCGGTGGCGATCGTGACCACGTCGGGCACCGCGGTAGGTAACCTGATGCCCGCGGTCATGGAGGCGCACCACTCGGGGGTGCCGCTGCTGCTGCTCACCGCGGACCGCCCGAGCGAGCTGCGCGGCATCGGCGCCAACCAGACCACTGACCAGGAGGGCCTGTTCGGCGCCTTCGTGCGCTGGGAGGCGACCTCGCCCGCGCCCACCGCAGCGGAGCGCGAGGGCCGCGCGACGCTGCTCGCCGCGCGCGCAGTGCACTGGGCCATGGGCGACCCCGATCGCGACGACTCGGCCGCGGCGCCTGGTCCCGTGCACCTGAACCTCGAGTTCCGCGATCCGCTGGGCCCCGACGGGGGTCAGTGGCCTCGCGTCGAGCGCGAACGCGCGACGCTGGCGGATCGCACGCGCTCGCGGCTGCACGGCGCCGTGGTGCCCCGCCCCGGCGTGCTGCCAGACGAGCCGCGCACCATCGTGATCGCGGGGGACGGTGCCGGCGACAAGGCGCGCACTCTCGCTGAAGCGCGCGGCTGGCCGCTGTTCGCGGAGCCCACCTCGGGCGCTCGCTCGGGCCCGATGGCGATGCCCTGTTACGTCGCGGCGCTCACCACGCATCGCGGCCAAGAGCTGGCCGCTGAGGTGCGCCAGGTGGTGGTGGTGGGACGCCCCACGCTGTCACGGCCCATCACGCGGCTGATCGAGGGCGCGCCCGCCCTGTACGTGGCAGGACACGGCGCGCGGTGGCGCGAGGCCCCGCGCCACGCGGTGCGCGTGCTGCCCTCGGTGCCCGACGAATGGCTCACGCTGGGAGCCCGCGATCAGCAGTGGGCCGAGCAGTGGGGCCGCGTGTGCGAGGCCGTGCCAGGAGCGTCCGACGCCTGGAACGCGCGGGCAGTGGCCGGCGCGTTTGTCGAGTCGCTTGGCGCCGGAGACGTGGCCCTCATCGGCTCGTCCAACTCGATCCGTCAGGTGGACGATGTGGCGCCCATCTGGGAGCCCGAGGGCGTTCCAGTGCTGGTGGCAAATCGCGGCTTGGCCGGCATCGACGGCACCACCTCCACTGCGGTGGGCATGGCCCTCGCGGTGGGCCGGCCCGTCTCGGCGCTCATGGGCGACGTGACATTTCTGCACGACGTGGGCGGCCTGCTGATCGGGCCCGACGAGGCGCGTCCCGACCTCCGCATCGTGATCATCAACGATGGCGGCGGCACCATCTTTGCCAGGCTCGAGCACTCGACCGGCAATCCCGAGCGGGTGCGGCGAGTGTTCACCACGCCGCACGGCGTGGACATCGCGCCGCTCGCGGCGGCCTACGGCGCATCACATGTGGCGGTCGGCTCGGTGGCCGAACTCGCGGCGGCCCTCGCGTTGCCCATTGAGGGCATCGAGGTCATCGAGGCGCGCGTCTAGCGCCACGCCGCCGCAAGAACTCACAGGTCCCGCACAGGTTCACCCGAGGCTCGGCCCAGGTGCGCCCGGTGTGATCGGTCCATCCGATCCACCAAGGAGGACCCCATGATTCACCGTCGCATCACCCGCGGCCTCGCCCTGGGAACCGGCGTGCTCGCGTCGGGCGCCATGGTGCTGGCCGTCGCGCCCGCAGCATCGGCCGCCGAGGACGCGCCCCAGCCGGGCCGCTTCGCCCAGTTCATGCAGGACAAGCCCTACGTGGGCGCTCGCCTTGTGCCCACCGCCGACGGCGCAACGGTGGCCCACGTGGACCAGGGCGGTCCCGTCGACGCCGCAGGAATCGAGACAGGAGACATCGTCGTGAGCATCGATGGCATCGCCCTTGACCACCGCGGCTCGCTGCGCGAGGCCCTGTCCGGCCTCGAGGGCGGTGACTCGCTCACCGTGATCTACACGCACGACGGCGCCGAGCACACAGCGACGCTCACGGTGGGAGCGCCCGAGGACCGCCCGGCGCCGCCCGCGATCGACGACGTGCCGTGGGTGGGTGCCCAGCTGTTCCACGACGAGACGGCCGACGGCGTGATGGTGCGGGGCGTCGCCCCGGAGTCGCCGGCGTCGGACGCAGGCCTGAGCGCGGACGACGTGATCACAGCGATCGACGGCGCCGCCGTGGACGCGTGGTGGGAGGCCCAGGAGATCGTGCGCGGGCACGAGCCCGGCGATGTGCTTGAGCTGTCCGTGGTGCGCGACGGCGATCAGCTGTCGCTGAGCCTCACGGTGGGAACGGCCTCCGACGCGCCGCCCGTCGAGGAGGCGCGGCAGGGTCTGCGCGACCAGATCACGGAGCGCCTGGCAGATCGCTTGCCGCGAGACGACGTGCCGGGCGAGCCAGGCGACCTCTAGCGGGGCTGGCCGGTCAGCGGGCCCGATCACTCAGGGCGGCCCGCATCGGCTCGAGCTTTGCCTCCGACTCCGCCCATTCAGAGGCGGGGTCGGAGGCCGCGACGATGCCGCAGCCGGCAAAGAGCCGGAGGCGTGACGGGTCCTCGCGAGAGATCTCGGCGGAGCGGAGCGCGATGCACCATTCGCCGTCGCCCGCGGCGTCCACCCACCCCACCGGGCCCGCGTAGCGCGCGCGGTCGAGGCCCTCGAGCTCGTCGATGACATGGGCCGCAGCGAGCGTGGGGGTGCCGCACACAGCCGCCGAGGGATGGAGCTCGCGCACCAGGTCAAGCACTCCCACGGGGCTGCCGAGCGCGCCGGTGATGTCGGTGGCCAGGTGCATCACGTTGGGCAGGTGCAGCACGCTCGGCTCGTCGGGCACGTTGACCGAGGCGCAGTGCGAGGCCAGCACCTGGGTCACCGAGCGCGCGGCGTAGGAGTGCTCCTCGCGGTCCTTTGAGCTGCGTGCGAGCATGGCCGCCCGCGCGAGGTCGGCCGTCTCGTCGCCCGTGCGGCGGATGGTGCCGGCCAGCACGCGCGACGTCACCAGGCCGTGATCCACGCGGGCGAGCAGCTCGGGAGTCGCGCCCACCATGCCGTCCACGTGGAACGTCCAACACATGTCGTAGTCCGCGGCAAGATTGCGCAGCACTGCGCGCACATCAACCGGCTCCTCGGCCCGCGCCTCCACTGCCCGGGCGAGCACCACCTTGTCCACCTCGCCGGCAACGATGCGATCCACGGCCGACGACACGGCCTCTGTCCACGCGGGACGGTCGCCCTCGCCCACTGTCACCGCTGTGAGCGGACGGACGGGGGAGACGTCGCCCAGCGCGTCGGCGAGGCGCGGCTCGACCTCGGAGCCGTCGGCAGAGATGGAGGTGAGGAACGCGCGACCGTCCACCACGCCCAGCACGTGACGTGGCACGATCAGCACGCCGCCCGCCGGCGCGTCGTCGGCAAAGGAGAAGGACCCGAAGGCGACGAGGCCCGTGCCGCGCATGCGCACGTCGTCGCGCACGAGAGCGTGGCGCGTCACTCGGCGCCACCACAGGAGCGCCTCGTCGACGCGGCCGGGGCCGGCGGCCTCGACCCGCGCCACCTCGCCCCACGCGATCATGCCCGCGCCGCGCCGCACCCACGACATGCCGTCCTCGGGCAGCTGGGGGAGAAGCGCGCCAGGGTCGGGGATGGCGACCGTGCGCACTGATAGGGGGCCTGGCGCGGCCGCGTCGATGCTCACGTGCTCAGGTTAGGTGAGCCTGCCGGATGGTCGTGACAGAGGTCCCGGGACCGCGGGTGACGTTCGCCTCACATCGGGGCGAACGAACGGGACCACCGTCCCGTGAGGTCTAGGCTTATCTCCGTGAAAACCGAGGCCGACGTCATCATCATTGGTGCAGGTCCCGGCGGTGCCTCCGCAGCCAGGTATCTGGCGGCTGAGGGCTTCGACGTGATCGCGCTCGAGAAGTCGCGCTATCCGCGCGAGAAGGTGTGCGGCGACGGCCTCACGCCGCGCGCCGTCAAGGAGCTGCAGCTCATTGGCCTCGAGACCCCGCGCGAGGAGGGCTGGATTCCCAACCGCGGCCTGCGCATGGTGGGCGGCGGCCACCGCCTCGAGTTCCCGTGGCACGAGCTCGACTCGTTCCCCACGTACGGCCTGAGCCTTCCCCGCGCCGCCTTCGACGAGCGCCTCGCCATCCACGCGCGCAAGGCGGGTGCCGATGTGCGCGAGGGCTGGCACGTGGATGCAGCGATCCGCGACGAGTCGGGCCGCGTGGTGGGTGTCACCGCGCGCGAGACCGACGAGAACGGCCGCAAGGCCGGCGGCGCTGTCGAGTTCCGCGCGCCGCTGGTGATCGCCGCCGATGGCGTGAGCGCGCGCATCGCGCTAGGCCTCGGCATTGAGCGCATGAAGAACCGTCCCATGGGCGTCGCAGTGCGCACCTACTTCCAGACCCCCCGCCATGAGGAGGAGTGGATGGAGGGCCACCTGGAGATCTGGGACGGCGAGCGCGGCAATTCCAAACTGCTGCCTGGCTATGGCTGGATCTTCCCGCTGGGCGACGGCACAGCGAACGTGGGCCTCGGCACCCTGAGCGCCAAGGGCACCCCCTCCAAGCTCGACCACAAGGCGCTTATGCGCGACTGGCTGGACCACTCCGCGCAGGACTGGGAGTTTGGCGAGCAGATCGGTGAGATCAAGGGCGCCGCGATCCCGATGGCCTTCAACCGCCAGCCGCACTACGTGCCCGGCATGATGCTGGTGGGCGACAGCGGCGGCATGGTCAACCCGTTCAACGGCGAGGGCATCGCGTACGCGATGCAGGCCGCGCGGCGGGCCACTGAGGCGGCCGTCGCGTGGCGCGACGCGACAGACGACGCGGCCAAGGAGCGAGCGCTCGCTTCTTACGCCAGGATGATGAAGGACGATCTGGGCGGGTATTACTCGTTGGGTCGAGTCTTTGCCACACTGATCGAGCACCCGAGCGTGATGCGGGTGTGTACCAAGTACGGACTTCCCCGTCCGCTCCTGATGCAATTTGTCTCTAGACTGCTGGCAGATGTCTACGAGCCGCGAGGCGGCGCGTGGTCAGACAAGCTCCTCGCCGCGCTCGTCAAGATCGCGCCGGCGGCATAGCGACGGAAGGACACGACCGTGAACCCCTACGTGCCGATCGTCGTGATGATCGTCATTGCAGCACTTCTCGCCGTTGCGGGACTCGCTGCGAGCGCGCTCATCGGACCTAAG
>QKAX01000087.1 GCA_003246255.1 Demequina lutea | reverse complement strand
TCAACCCTCCCAGCCCGGACACGATCCGCCTGGCCCCCTCGCTCACCCTGACCCGAGACGAGGCGCAGCCGTTCGTCGCGTGGCTCGCAGACCACCTGGCCGCAGCATCGGCAGCATCGAAGGACAACGCATGATTCGGCACTTTCTCCGCGACGACGACCTCACAGCAGCAGAGCAGCGCGAGGTGCTCGAGCTGGCCCTCGCGATGCGAAAGGACCGCTTCATCAAGCGCCCCTTCGAGGGGCCGCAGGGCGTGGCGATCATCTTTGACAAGCCCTCGACCCGCACGCGCGTGTCGTTCGCCACGGGCGTGGCCGAGCTGGGTGGCTACCCGCTCGTGATCGACTCGCAGGGCTCGCAGATGGGTCGCGGCGAGTCCGTGGCTGACACCGCTCGCGTGCTGGGCCGCCAGGTGAGCGCGATCGTGTGGCGCACGTTTGGTCAGGAGAAGATCGAGGAGATGGCCGAGTACGCGGGCGTGCCCGTGGTCAACGCGCTCACCGACGAGTTCCACCCGTGCCAGATTCTTGCGGACCTCGCCGCTATTGCCGATGCTCGCGGGGGAGTCGACAAGCTCGCGGGCCTGACCCTCACGTACGTGGGTGACGGGGCGAACAATATGGCGCACTCGTACCTGCTGGGCGGCGCGCTGGCCGGGATGCACGTGCGAGTGGGAGCCCCGGCCGACTACATGCCCGACGAGCGCGTGGTGCTCGACGCCAAGAGGCTCGCGGCTGAGCACGGCGGCTCCGTGCAGGTCACCACGGATCACGACGACGCGGTGCGCGGCGCCGACATCATCGCCACCGACACGTGGATCTCGATGGGTGACGAGGAGCAGGCGGGCGAGCGCCACGGTCGCTTTGAGCAGTACCAGGTCAACGAGCGCTCGCTTGAGCTCGCGGCGCCCGGCGCTCAGGTGATCCACTGCCTGCCGGCCTACCGCGGCAAGGAGATCACGACAGAGGTGCTCGACGGCCCTCAGTCGATCGTGTGGCTCGAGGCCGAGTATCGCCTTCACGCACAGAAGGCCCTGCTCGCATGGCTCATGGAGCACTCGGAGATCGAGCGATGAGCCAAACGGTTCCCGCCACCAAGGCCGCGCGACAGGCGCTCATTGCGCGCCTCATCGACCAGGGCGACGTGACGTCACAGGGCGAGCTCGCTGTGCGCCTCGAGGCAGAGGGCATCTCGGTCACGCAGGCAACCCTGTCGCGCGACCTCAACGAGGTGGGCGCCGTGAAGGTGCGAGGGGCGTCGGGCCAGCTCGTGTACGCGACGCAGGCCTCGCTGGAGGCGACCGAGGATACTGGGAACCGCCTCAACCGCCTGTGCGCCGAGCTATTGCACTCCGCCGACGGCTCCGCCAACATCGCCGTGCTGCGCACGCCCCCGGGCGGCGCGCAGTTTCTCGCCTCGGCCATCGACAGCCACGACGACCACTCCGTGGTGGGCTGCGTGGCGGGTGACGACACAGTCTTTGTGATCTCGCGAGACGCCGACGGCGGCCTGCGACTCGCACAGAAGTTCCTTGAGAGGGCCGCGGGCACCTACCCGCACGGCCTGCACCACGATTCCTGATTGAGAAGAAAGAAGCACAGACATGACCGATCGCATCGTTCTCGCCTACTCGGGTGGGCTCGACACCTCCGTCGCCATCGGCTGGATCGCCGATGCCACCGGCGCCGAGGTCATCGCCGTGGCCGTTGACGTAGGCCAGGGCGGCGAGGACATGGAGACCATCCGCCAGCGCGCGCTCGACTGTGGCGCTGTGGAGGCCTATGTCGCCGATGCCCGCGACGAGTTCGCGGAGGAGTACTGCATGCCAGCCCTCAAGGCGAACGCGCTGTACCACGACAAGTACCCCCTGGTATCTGCCCTGTCGCGCCCCGTCATCGTGAAGCACCTCGTGCGCGCCGCGCGCGAGTTTGGCGCCACGACCATGGCGCACGGCTGCACCGGCAAGGGCAACGACCAGGTGCGCTTCGAGGTGGGCATCGCCTCGCTCGCGCCCGAGATGAAGTGCATCGCCCCCGTGCGCGACCTCGCCCTCACGCGCGATAAGGCGATCGACTACGCCGAGCGCAACTCGCTGCCCATCGCGACCACCAAGAAGAACCCGTTCTCGATCGACCAGAACGTGTGGGGTCGCGCCGTGGAGACGGGCTTCCTCGAGGACATCTGGAACGCGCCCACCAAGGACATCTACGACTACACCGACGACCCGGCGTTCCCGCCGGTGCCCGACGAGGTCATCATCGCGTTCGAGAACGGCATCCCCGTGGCCCTCGACGGGCAGAAGGTGACCCCGCTGCAGGCCATCCAGGAGATGAACCGCCGGGCCGGCGCGCACGGCATCGGCCGCATCGACATCGTCGAGGACCGCCTCGTGGGCATCAAGTCGCGCGAGATCTACGAGGCCCCCGGCGCGATCGCGCTGATCGAGGCTCACAAGGAGCTCGAGAACGTGACCATGGAGCGTGAGCAGGCCCGCTACAAGCGCCTCATCCAGCACGAGTGGACCGAGCTGGTGTACGAGGGCATGTGGTCATCGCCGCTCAAGCGCTCGCTCGACGCGTTCATCAACGACACGCAGGAGTACGTCACCGGCGACATCCGCATGGTGCTGCACGGCGGCAAGGCGACAGTCACCGGCCGCCGCTCCGACGTCGCGCTGTACGACTTCAACCTCGCCACGTACGACGAGGGCGACACGTTCGATCAGTCGGCCGCGCGCGGCTTCATCGAGATCTACGGCCTGGCCGCCAAGCAGGCCTCCGCTCGCGCGGAGCGTGCAGGCAAGCCGGTCTTCTAGTCGGAGTCCCCGACACACCCGACGGGAGGCGCCCCGGCTGCTGCCAGGCTGGGGCGCCTCCGCGCGTGCTGGTGACCCCGGCGTCGGCCGCACGGTGCGTGCCGCCGTTTGGCGAGCATCGGCGCCACCCACCAGACTTGATGTAGAACCCCACGGAAGGACCCAGCAATGAGCAGCCATGGCACGAACGAGGGAGCCCTGTGGGGCGGACGCTTCAGCGGCGGCCCGGCCGAGGCCCTGGCGCGCCTGAGTGTGTCCACGCACTTCGACTGGCGCTACGCCGACGAGGACCTGCGTGCCTCGATCGCTCACGCGCACGCGCTGCAGAAGGCGGGCTTGCTGACGGCCTCCGAGGCCGAGGGCATGGTCGCGGCACTGGGTCAGATGCGCGCCGACGTGGCCGACGGCTCGCTGCGCCCGGCGCCTTCTGACGAGGACGTGCACGGCGCGCTGGAGCGCGTGCTGATCGAGCGGGTGGGGCCGGAGCTCGGCGGCAAGCTGCGTGCGGGCCGCTCGCGCAACGACCAGATCGCGACCCTGCCGCGCATGTACCTGCGCCGCGAGGCCCGCGTGATCGCGGGACTGCTGCTTGACACCGTCGACGCGCTCATGGAGCAGGCCGACCGCCACCTAAGCGACCCAATGCCAGGGCGCACTCACTTCCAGCATGCGCAGCCCGTGACGCTGGGGCACTCGCTGATGGCGCACGTGTGGCCGCTACTGCGCGACGTGGAGCGTCTCACGGATTGGGACGCACGCGCGGCGTACTCGCCGTATGGCGCGGGTGCACTGGCGGGCTCGACGCTGGGGCTTGACCCGGCGGGCGTGGCCTCTGAGCTTGGCTTTGCCGGTCCCACCGAGAACTCGATCGATGCGACCGCCTCGCGCGACGTGATCGCCGAGTTCGCGTGGGTGGCCGCCATGATTGGCGTGGACCTGTCGCGCATCTCGGAGGAGGCCATCGCGTGGGCCACGGTGGAGTTTGGTTTTGTGTCGCTGGACGACGCGTACTCGACCGGCTCGAGCATCATGCCGCAGAAGAAGAACCCCGACATCGCGGAGCTTGCGCGCGGCAAGGCCGGCCGCCTGGTGGGCCACCTCACGGGCCTGCTGACCACGCTCAAGGGCCTACCGCTCGCGTACAACCGCGACCTGCAGGAGGTTCACGAGCCCGTGCTGGACGCCGTGGACACCCTCGAGGTGGTGCTGCCCGCCTTCGCCGGCATGATTCGCACGCTGCGCTTCCACCCGGAGCGGTTGGCGGCGCTGGCGCCCGCAGGATTCTCGCTCGCGACCGACATCGCCGAGTGGATGGTCAAGCAGGGCGTGCCGTTCCGCGAGGCCCACGAGGTGGCGGGCGCGTGCGTGCGCCTGTGCGAGAAGCGCGGCAAGGAGCTCCACGAGATGACGCCGGAGGAGATGTCGGCGATCCACGAGGCGCTGACGCCGGGTGTGCTTGAGGTGCTGACTGTGGAGGGTTCGCTGGCCTCGCGCGACGGCGCGGGCGGCACTGCTCCTTCTCAGGTGGTGGAGCAGGGCAAGGCGGCGCGTGCGCGCGTCAAGCACTTCCGCCCATGGGCAAGCGCCTAGCCCCCACCGCTCCCCGCTATTCACGCCTCTCCCTTGTGTGGGCACTTTTCCGGCGAAAACTGCCGTCTTCGCCGGAAGGTGGGCACTTTGTGACGGTGGGAACTACTCCACCTCAACCTCGGTCGCCCGGGTCACCCGCAGCAGGTCCGCGTACGAGATCGGGAACAACGACGCCGCGATCCCTGCCGCAGCCCACACCTCGTCGTACTCCCGCAGCGCCACGTCCAGATACGTGCGCACGGGCGCTGGGTGGCCCACGGGAGCCACACCGCCGATGACCTGGCCGGTCGCCGCCTTCACGTCGTCGGGCTTGGCGCGGGTGATGGCGGTGGCGCCGATGCGCGTGGCGAGCAGCGCAGTGTCCACGCGGTGCGCACCGGAGGTCAGCACGAGAATCGGCTCGCCGTCGGCCATGAAGATGAGCGAGTTGGCTATCGCGCCCACCTCGCAGCCCAGGAACTCGGCGGCCGCGGCGGCCGTGGGGGTCGCCTCCTCGATCTGGCGCACGACCACGTCGACTCCGCCAGCGTGGAGAGCTGCCTGGACCTGCGCGACCTTGGGGTGGAGTTCCGTCATGGTGTCACGCTAACCGCGAGCGCGGCACAAAGTGCCCACGTTTCGGCGAGAACGCCAGTTTTCGCCGGAAAAGTGCCCACGCAAGCGGAGGGGAGGAGCGTGTGTCGCAGGTGCGGCCTAGCCTGGCAACGTAGCCACACGAGGAGGACTGATGTACGGCTTGATCGGCGAGATCCAGACCACGCCCGAGGGTCGCGGCACGGTGGTGCAGGCACTATTGACGTGTGCCTACGGCATGCCAGGTAACATCCACTACCTCGTGGCTGAGGACGCGAGCAACGCCACCGCGGTGTGGGTCACCGAGGTGTGGCACTCGCAGGAGGCTCACGACGCGTCGCTCCAGCTTCCTGAGGTGCAGGCGGCGATCGCGGCAGCGCGCGACCACATCACCGGCTTTGGGCAGCGCGTTGAGACCATCCCGCACCAACCGACGCAGGCCTAGCGCCCCGCTTCGCGGCTAGGGTGGCGCGCATGGCCAACCCGAGCCTTGCCCACATTGCCGACGCGTGGCTCGCCGCGCCCGCACGCTGCGGCGCGACGCGAGTGCTGCTCATTGACGGTCCGGCCGGCTCCGGCAAGACCACGCTCGCGGCGCGCCTCGCGGCCCACCTCGGCGCACCCGCGAGCCCGGGAGCGGGCGCGGATGGCGGCTCGCCGATCCCCAGCATCGGGCCGCAGACGCTCCACGGCGACGATCTGTACGAGGGCTGGGGCGGCCTCGCGACGCTCTGGGACATTCTGGGAGAGCAGATTTTGGTTCCGCTCAGCGAGGGCCGTGACGCGGGCTTCCGCCGCTGGGACTGGCACCTCTCACGGAGGGGCACCCGCATCGAGGTCCCGGCGCGCGACACTCTCATCATCGAGGGCGTGGGCGTGGCCCAGCGCGCCGCGCGGGAGTACGCCAGCCTCGTGCTGTGGGTCGACGCGCCGTGGGAGGTCCGACGCGCGCGCGGGCTCGAGCGCGACGGCGAGGCGATGGCGCCCGAGTGGGACGCGTGGCACGAGGCCGAGCTCGCTCACTTTGCCACCGAGGGAACGAAAACGGCCGCCGATCTGGTGATCGACGGCCGCCTTCCCCTGGATGACGCGGACCGCGACTAGAACGGCCCCTGGCCGGGCGTGCCCAGACGGTCCTGCAGGTCTTCGAACTGCTTCCACAGTGCCACGGGCGTGCGCGGTTCGAAGGTCGAAAAGAAGCGCGCGGTGTCCTTGGCCTCGCGCGCCCACGCGTCGTGGTCGATAGCGAACAGCTCCCGCGCCTGCGCGGCAGAGACGCCTGCTGCCTCCATATCAATGGAGCCCTCCGCAGGCAGCCACCCGGCGGGGGAGTCCACGGCATCGGCGCTGCCCTCGACGCGGCCAAGGATCCACGCGAGCACGCGCGCGTTCTCGGAGAACCCGGGCCACAGGAACGTGCCATCGGCGCTCTTGCGGAACCAGTTGACCTGGAAGATCGGGATGCCGGCGCCGACCTTCTCAGCCTGGGCGCCCAGGTCCAGCCAGTGCTGCCAGTGATCGCCCATGTGGTAGCCGCTAAAGGGCAGCATCGCGAACGGGTCGCGGCGCAGCTGGCCCACCGTGCCCTCGGCGGCGGCGGTCTGCTCGGACGCGAGCGTTGCGCCCATGAACACGCCGTGCTGCCACGAGCGAGCCTGAGCCACGAGTGGGATGTTGGAGGCGCGTCGGCCGCCAAAGATAATGGCGTTGAGGGGCACGCCGGCCGGGTCATCCCACGTGTCGGCGATGGTGGGGCACTGGTCGGCCGACACCGTGAAGCGCGAGTTGGGGTGCGCGGCGACGCGACCGGCATCGGGCGTCCAGTCGTTGCCCTGCCAGTCGATCAGGTGGGCCGGCGCCTCCTTGGTGAGGCCCTCCCAC
>QKAX01000069.1 GCA_003246255.1 Demequina lutea | reverse complement strand
TCCGCCAAGCTCACCGTCGCGGTGAACGCCGACGCTCCCATCGACTCGCTTGCCGACCTCGCCGCCAACGCGGACGAGTTTGGCAACCGCATCGTGGGCATCGAGCCCGGCGCGGGCCTCACGGCCGCCGTGCAGGACAATGTGATCCCCACGTACGGCCTCGACGGCATGGAGTTCCTCACCTCGTCGACCCCCGCGATGCTCGCCGAGCTTGACACCGCGATGTCGAACGGCGAGAACATCATCGTGACGCTGTGGGAGCCGCACTGGGCCTACGGCGCGTACGACCTGAAGAACCTCGAGGACCCCGAGGGCACGCTGGGCGACGCCGAGTCGATCTACACGTACTCGCGCTCCGGCTTCGCCACCGAGCTGGCGAACTTCACCATGTCCTCCGACCTGCTCTACGACCTGGAGAACCAGCTCCAGGGCGCCGAGTCGGACGCTGACAAGGACCAGGTGGTGACCGACTGGATCGCCGCCAACCAGGAGTGGGTGGACAGCCTCACGGCGTAGGTCCCTCCGCGCGCAGCGCCGGTCGCCCTCGCGGGTGGCCGGCGCTGCGTCGTTTCTGCACGCGTTCGCCGAGCCGCGCTGCACCGCGACAAACCTCCCGGCCCGGGCGTCGGCGCGGCTGGTAGCGTTCCTCCACCACGTACGAGGAGTCGCCGATGACCACACCCGCACCCCCCGCGCCGCCCCGTGAGCAGTTCACGGGTCAAGTGGGCTTCATCCTGTCCGCGATCGGCTCCGCCGTGGGACTCGGCAACATCTGGCGTTTCCCAGGCGTCGCGTACGAGAACGGCGGCGGTGCGTTCCTTGTGCCGTACCTCGTGGCTCTCATCACCGCAGGCATTCCGATCCTGCTGCTCGACTACGCGATCGGCCACCGCTATCGCGGTTCAGCCCCGGCCGCACTGCGCCGCCTCTCGGCTGGTTCCAGGTGGCCATGTCGTTCGTGATCGCCCTGTATTACACGGCGATCATCGCGTGGGCGCTCAGCTATTTTGTCTTCTCTTTTGACCTGCGCTGGGGCGACGACCCGGGCGGCTTCCTCATGGGCGACTTCTTGCACGTGGCCGATGCCCCTGGCATCGGCGGCTCGCTGGTGTTGGGCGTCGCGGTGCCGCTCGCGATCATCTGGCTGGCAGCCATCGCGGTGCTCACGATGGGCGTGCGCAAGGGCGTGGAGCGCGTCAACGTGATCGCGATCCCGCTGTTGGCAGTGACGTTCTCCGCGCTCGTCATCCGCGCGCTGCTGCTGCCGGGCGCCGCCGATGGCGTGAACGCGTTCTTCACGCCGGACTGGGAGGTGCTGAGCGACCCCGGCGTATGGATCGCCGCGTACGGCCAGATCTTCTTCTCCCTCTCCATCGCGTTCGGCATCATGATCACGTACGCGTCATACCGCCGCAGGCGTGCAAACCTCACCGGGCCCGGCCTGGTGGTCGCGTTCGCCAATTCGTCTTTCGAGCTGCTCGCCGGCGTGGGAGTGTTCGCCACGCTCGGGTTCCTGGCGCACCAGGAGGGCGTGGGCGTCGGGGACCTCGAGGGTCTCACCGGCATCGGGCTGTCCTTTGTCACCTTCCCGGCGATCCTGTCGCAGATGCCAGGCGGCGCACTGTTTGGCGCGCTGTTCTTCGCCTCGCTCACCCTCGCAGGTTTCACCTCGCTCGTGTCCATCCTGCAGGTCACCTCGGCCGCCGTACAGGAGAAGTTCGGGGTGGCCCCGCGCCGCGCCGCGTTGGGCGTCGGCATCGTGTCGGCCGTGCTGTCCATCGCACTGTTCTCCACCACCACGGGCCTCTATGTGCTGGACGTCGCGGACCACTTCACCAACAACATCGGGGTGGTGGCGTCTGCCGTGATCATGTCGGTGGCCACCGTGTGGGTGCTGCGGCGTGGTGGCGAACTGCGGGCCCACCTCGACACCGTCTCGACGATTCGCGTGGGCTGGCCGTGGCTCGCAGCCGTGGGAGTCGTGGTGCCCGGTGTGCTCGGGTACATGCTGGTCACAGTGGTCATCACGCTGGCGCGCGACGGCTACGACACGTATCCCACCTGGTTCGTGGTGACGTGCGGGTGGGCGCTGCTCGCAGCCATGATCGCCTTCGCGGGAGTCACCACCGCTGTGCGCTGGCGCGTGCCCGCTGACGCCGTGACGCCGTGGCCAGCCATTGAGGACCTGAAGGAGCGCGCATGAGCACCATAGCGATTGTCATGCTGTCAGTGTCCGGCACCCTCATCTGGGGAGGACTCATCGCGAGCGCGCTGGCACTGCGTGCCCGACCTGAGGTGGCGTCGTATCCGCCGGGCGGAGAAGACGAGCCCGGCTTCACCGACGAGGGCATGCGCCGCGACACCTGAGCCCCGGACATGCACAAGCGCCGGCGCCCCATGCGGGGCCGCCGGCGCTGTGTGTCTGATCAGGCGTCAGACGGACCTGAGGACTCGGCCACCCAAGGAGAACCCCTTGGCTAGCTTCGAATCCTCACCTCGCCGCTCGGCCACCTTCACGGCGGCCTTGTTCAGGCCCCACGCGAGCGCGGGGATGACGACGGCGGCAATGGCCCACTGCTTGATGTATCGCTTCATGGCGTTGACCTCCTTGCAGGGTCAAACGCCGGCGACACCGGCTACCTTCCCGGCGCGGCTGTACTGCCGCGCTGAATGAGAGTGAACGGCGCGGGCTCAAACTCCTGGACAGGAGTCGCGCCCTCGATCTCGGCGACCACCTGACGGGCGGCCCACTCACCCTGCGCCTGCGGATTCTGGGCCATCGTGGTCAGTTCGTAATCAGCGCCGTACTCGTGCCCATCGATGCCGATGACGGAGACATCCTCCGGAACTCGCTTGCCCGCCGCGTGGATCGCGCAGATGGCGCCCATGGCCATCTCGTCGGAGGCGCAGACGAGGCCCGTGGGCCACGAGTCGCGCGAGAACAGCTCCCTCGTAGCCCTCATCGCCGCGCCCTGCTTGTACCCACCGGCGAGCATCCACTCGGGCTGCACCAGCGCTCCAGCCGCGAGGGCAGTCTTCATGAAGGTGTGCTCGCGGTCCGCCGCGCTCGCGAGGCTCAGGCTCTCCTCGTCGTAGCCGCCCACGTAGCCCAATTGTCGGTGACCGAGCCCCAACATGTGCTCCATGGCTGCCGCCATGATCGCGTGGTCGTCCACGCCAATCGTCCTGAACTGCGGCGCTGAAGGTCCCACAGCGATGACCGGCATCTCCAGCGCGTCAAACTCGGCAAGCTCGTGCTCGGTGAAAACCGTCGCCACCACAATCAGGGCGTCTACTCGCTTGCGCAGGAGCGAGCGAGCAAAGGCGCGCGTGCCCACATCATGATTGCGGTCCATGTCGTACAGCACCACGTCGTACCCCGCGGCCGCGAGCGCGCGGTCAACGCCGCTCACCACCTCGCTGTAGAACCAGCGCGTCAGCGCAGGCACCACCACGCCCACCGCATAGTTGCGACCGGTAGTCAGACCCGCCGCGGCCGCCGAGGGCACGTAGCCCATCCTCTCGGCCACAGCCTTCACCTCGTCGATGAGGTCCTGTGACACGCCTGGGAGCCCGCGCAGCGCGCGCGACACCGTGGACTTTGAGATGCCGAGCTCTGCCGCGATCTGGCCGATCGTTGCCACGTGGTCCTCCGTTTCACGGCGTTCCCCCGGAGCCCTGAAAGCACCGTCGCCGTGTGATCGAGTGTAGTCAAGGCGTTATCGACCAACGCAAACGGTTGCGTTAGGCTCACGGCCTGGACGAAGGGTGTGAATACGATGCTGTCACGCGACGCCGAGTGGATCTGGGACTCCTGGTATGTGGTCGATCACGGCCAGATCCACGCCTTCTACCTCATGGTTTCCAAGGACCTACCTCACCCCGACTTGCGCCATATCAACGCGCGCGTGGGACATTCCGTGTCGCGCGATGGCCGCGAATGGACACACCTGCCGGATGCGCTCGGCCCGAGCGACGGCGACGGCTTTGACAGCCAGGCGATCTGGACCGGAAGCATCGTGCGCGACGCCGGGCGCTGGCATCTGTTCTTCACTGGCATCAACAAGGTCAGCCAGATTGGCATTCAAGCGGTGGGTCACGCCGTCTCCGACGATCTCGTGACGTGGACTCGCCTGGACTCGGGCCCCGCGGTGCGAGCCGCGAGACCCTACCTTGTCGCGGCGGACTCCCCGGTCGCCTCCGAGCCATTCCGTGACCCGTGGGTCTTCCGGCTGGACGATGGCTGGCACATGACGCTCACGGCCACCGACGCCGACGGGTGGGGCACAGTTGCCCACGCGACGTCGCCGGATCTTGGCGAGTGGACGCTGCACTCACCGCTGGTGAGCTACAGCCGGCTGGACCAGATCGAGGTCACGCAAGTGGTGCAGATCGACGACTCGTGGCACCTCATCTTCTGCATGCAGCCCCGCGACGTGCATCGGGACGGTGTGCACGGCTCGTACGCGACCTACTCAGCACCCATGGAGGGGCCGCTCGGCCCGATCGATCTCGATCGCGCCACGCCCTTGGGCGAGGGCATCTACGCGGGTCGCGTCCTCGAGTCTGCCGGCGGCTGGCACCTCTTCGGCTTCGTGGACGACGGGTCGCCCGAGGGCTTCACGGGGACCATCTGCGACCCACTGCCCGTCACCACCGGCCCCGACGGCCTGCTGCAGCTCGCTCCGTAGCGGTCGCGGCAACGCAAAGGCCGCCGGCGCCACCCCCCGAGGAGCGCCGCCGGCGGCCTTCGATAGCGCTTAGTCGCGCGTGAGCTTGCGGTACGTCACGCGGTGCGGACGCGCTGCGTCGGCGCCGAGGCGGTCCACCTTGTTCTCCTCGTACGAGGCGAAGTTGCCCTCGAACCAGAACCACTTGGCGGGGTCCTCCTCGGTGCCCTCGTACGCGAGGATGTGCGTGGCGACGCGGTCAAGGAACCAACGGTCGTGCGACACGACCACGGCGCAACCGGGGAACTCGAGCAGTGCGTTCTCGAGCGAGCCGAGAGTCTCCACATCGAGGTCGTTAGTGGGCTCGTCGAGCAGCAGCACATTGCCGCCCTCCTTGAGGGTGAGCGCGAGGTTCAGGCGGTTGCGCTCGCCACCCGAGAGGATGCCTGCCTTCTTCTGCTGGTCAGGGCCCTTGAAGCCGAACGCGCTCACATACGCACGCGACGGCATCTCCACCTTGCCCACCTGGATGTAGTCAAGACCGTCCGAGACGACCTCCCACAGCGACTTCTCGGGATCGATACCGCCGCGGCTCTGGTCCACGTACGAGATCTGCACCGTCTCGCCGATCTTGAGATCGCCGGTGTCGACGGGCTCGAGGCCCACGATGGTCTTGAACAGCGTGGTCTTTCCCACGCCGTTGGGGCCAATGACACCCACGATGCCGTTGCGCGGCAGCGAGAAGCTCAGTCCCTCGATCAGGGTACGGTCGCCGAAGCCCTTCTTGAGGTTCTTGGCCTCGATGACCACGCTTCCCAAACGCGGGCCCGGCGGAATCTGAATCTCCTCGAAATCGAGCTTCTTCATCCGGTCGGCCTCGGCCGCCATCTCCTCGTAGCGGCTCAAGCGCGCCTTTGACTTTGCCTGACGTCCCTTGGGGTTCTGACGCACCCAGTCAAGCTCCTCCTTGAGGCGCTTCTGGAGCTTCTGGTCCTTCTTGCCCTGCACCTGAAGGCGCTCGGCCTTCTTCTCAAGGTAGGTGGAGTAGTTGCCCTCATAGGGGTACAGGCGGCCGCGGTCGACCTCACAGATCCACTCCGCGACGTGGTCGAGGAAGTAGCGGTCGTGGGTCACTGCGAGCACTGCACCGGGGTACTTGGCCAGGTGCTGCTCGAGCCACAGCACGGACTCGGCGTCGAGGTGGTTGGTGGGCTCGTCGAGAAGCAGCAGATCGGGCTTCTCGAGCAGCAGCTTGCACAGTGCGACGCGGCGGCGCTCACCACCGGAGAGCACCTTCACGTCGGCGTCCGGCGGCGGGCAGCGCAGCGCGTCCATCGCCTGCTCGAGCTGGGAATCGAGGTCCCACGCATCGGCATGGTCGAGCTCCTCCTGGAGCGTGCCCATCTCGGCCAGCAGCTTGTCGTAATCGGCGTCGGGGTTGGCCATCTCCTCGGAGATCGCGTTGAAGCGCTCGAGCTTGGCGTACACCTCCGCGACGCCCTCGCGCACGTTGCCGATGACGTCCTTGTCGTCGTTGAGGGGCGGCTCCTGCATGAGGATGCCCACGCTGTAGCCGGGGCTCAGCCGCGCCTCGCCGTTCGACGGCTGCTCGATGCCTGCCATGATCTTGAGGATCGTGGACTTACCGGCACCGTTGGGGCCCACGACGCCGATCTTGGCGCCGGGGTAGAACGCCATCGTCACGTCGTCAAGGATCACCTTGTCGCCGTGCGCCTTGCGCGCCTTCTGCATGGTGTAGATGAACTCAGCCACTGCCACTCCGGGGATTGTTGTCGAGGCGGCGCGAGCCGCCGGAACCGGGGAACAGCCTACGCGGTTGAGCGCGTCGGAGCGACGATGGCCGCGCGCCCGGCCCCCGAACGCCGACAGCGGGGCACCGGTGAGGGGTGCCCCGCTGTCTGCCAGTCGCGACGCGCTAGACGCGTCGACGCGACATGCCCGTCACGGCGACGAGCAGCAGGGCCGCCGCCGCCACGCCGAAGACGTAGCCGAGGAACTCGTTGCCACCACCGAGGGCGTTGTACACGTAGAAACCGATGACGTTACCTACGATGCCCACCAGAATCGTCAGCACCCAGTTCACATCGCGTCCGGAAACCAGGCGACCGAGAAATCCGATGATGGCGCCGATGAGGATGATCCACAGGATCTCCATGGTCTTGCTCCCTTCTCGTGCGTTCGAACGGCGGATAGCCGTTCCGCAGAGTGCAACCCCATGCGCCTCGGAAAATGTTCCCAGATCAACAAAGTCCCACGTAAAACGGGCTCTTCGGGCGGAATACGCCGTGACGACGAGGCCTAGGAGGCCGGCACGAGTGCCTCGTCCGGGGCCTCTGCGTCGGGGGCCACGAGGCCGTCGTCGGGAGCATCCGGGGCGTCGGAGTCGGAGTCGGCCGAGGTACCCTCCGGCGGCTCGGCCACACCGTCGACACCGAGTGACGCATCGCCAGTAGCCCGCGTGAACGTCGCGACGCCGCGCGTGAGGTCGTGGCCCAGGCTCGTGGCGTCGATCATGAGATCCGTGCGCTCCCCCGCCTCCGCCTGCCACGTGTTGGTCTTGAGGCGGCCGGTGACCACCACCGGCTGGCCCTTCTCGATCGAGTTCATGACGGTGACGGCGGCGCCACGGAACACGCGCACGGTGAACCACTCGGTTGCCCCGTCCGCCCAGGCGTTCGTCGCGCGGTCAAAGTAGCGGCTCGTGCTGGCCACGCGAAAGCTCGTGAGGCTTGTGCCAGTGGGTCCCACCACATGGCGAGGATCCGTGGCCACCCAGCCGCTCACGGTGATTGTCAGGTCGTTCATGCGACCCCTCCCTTCCGGCCCGGCGGGCGCCGCGGCCGCACCCACTGTGCAGCGCACGAGGCGGAGCCCGCCGGCGTGGGAGGGAGGGTGGGGGAAGGCGCGACGAAAGCCCGCCTGGGGACGACGCCGTGGCTGGCTAGTGCAGCTCGGTGAGCTCGTCCAAATTGCGGTACGCCTGATGAATCATGTCGGTGGGCTCCACCACGTGGGGCCCCACCGCCGACAGGATCGCCTCGCGACCAGCACGGCGCACAGCCTGGGCCGCCGAGCGGCCTTGTCCCGCCTTTGACACGAGAGCCCTCACGCCAGTGGGTCGGGTCACTGCTGGCCACTGCACGGCCGCGAGCGCATCGCGAATCGCGGCCGCAAGGTGCTGAGCCGGCAGCAGCGCGTCGTCCACGACGATGCGCCACGCCAGCGGAAGTCCAGCAGTCGCCGCATCGATCCACTCGAGCCGCACCTGCTCCACGGCCGCGAGAGAGGCACCCAGATCATCTGACAGGGTGCCGTGGCCGCCCACGGCGATGGCTGCGGCGGCATCGGCGCGCGCCTCCACTCCCGCCGCCCGCGACAGCGCGGCCACCAGGCCCTCGACGTCCGGCAGCACGGGATCGGCCTCGCGCGCGAGCGCGCCCTCAAGCGCGCGTCCAGCGGCGACGAGGTCAGCTCGCACCGCCTCGGCCGCCAC
Organism: Demequina lutea; assembly: GCA_003246255.1. Taxonomy (GTDB): domain Bacteria; phylum Actinomycetota; class Actinomycetes; order Actinomycetales; family Demequinaceae; genus Demequina; species Demequina lutea_A. Next base: position 17,613 of record QKAX01000069.1, on the reverse strand, counting down.
CGAGCGCGTCGCTGCAGCTCCCGCGATGGCCGCCCGCAGCGCATCGATTCCCCGGCCCGTGCGCGCGGACACCACGAGCACAGGCGCCTCGCCGATTCCCTCGCTCCTCACCAGCCTGGCAAGGTCTGCCGCCACCAGGTCGACGTCGTCATCCGCAAGGCGATCCGCGTGATTCAGCACCACGAGCGAAGGCTGACCGTGATCCGAGGCCACCCGCAGATATGCCGAATGGAGCGCATGATCGGCGTACTTCTGAGGGTCGACGACCCACACGATGAGGTCGGCGAGCGGCACCACCCTGTCAACAGTCTCGCGGTTGTCGGTGTTGACCGAGTCGTGGTCCGGAAGGTCGACAAGCACCACGCCATCGAAACCGCCCTGGGGCGCCACCGTGAGCCGCCGTTCGCGGTCAATCTGCAGCCAATCAAGCAGCGCCTCAGCCCTGCCCCACGCCACCGCCACCGGGTCAGACGTGGTGGGGCGTGCGACGCCCACCTGCGCAAAGTCGCGACCAAGAATCGCGTTAAACAGGCTCGATTTGCCTGATCCGGTACCGCCCGCGAGCGCCACCACAGTGTGATCGACGCCCAACTTCAGGCGCTCGTCGCAGCGCTCGATGGTGCGCATCACGTCGTCGCGCACCCGCGCATCGATCGCCTCCGATGCCCACTCCATCGAGGCCCTCAGCCTGTCGACGCGCTCGCGCAGACGCGTGGTCTCGTTCTTCTCCGGTAGCTCCTGGAACGAGAGGCTCACAGCAGCGCCCTCAGTTCCGCGCGACGCAGGCGCACCTTCGAGGAGGCTTCCGGGCTCAGCGACAGGATGTCAGTTGGCTTCATCATGTCCAGCGCCTCTTTGTTGATGACATAGCGGCGCGAGGTAGCGAGCTGGTCGCGCGCGGCAGCCACCGCCGCGGTCCCCGTGTCACCCGCGAGCACCGCCAGCGCCCCGGAGGCACGCTCCACACCAGCAGCCGCCGAGGCGAGCACCACGGCCATGCCGTCGGCACCCACCACGGCGCGGCCCGCATCGGCACCGGGAAGATCGTGAGCGAGCGTCGAGCAGGCGTCGAGCCACGCGCGCGCCGCGTCCATGGCCCTGCGCTCGCGCGCCACGCGTGCGTCGCGCGGGTCACGCTGCTCCGCGAGCCACGGGCCCACGCGCCCCTCGGTTCCGCGCAACGAGTCCATCATGCCGTCGGTGGCCGCGGCCGCCGCGTGAGCGAGCGCCGCCTCGACGGCGGCCACGAGATCTGCGCGGATCTCGGCGAGCGCCGCGTCTCGCGCCTCGCGCGCTGTACGCCGCTTGACCCACAACGAGTTGGAGAGCCTAAAGAGCGGGCCACGGTCAGCGGTGGCCTGCGCCCAGCGTGCCCCCACTGGTCCCGCGCCGATCGTCCTGAACCACTCAGCGCCCTCGGCGTTCTCGGCCCGCGCGGCTGCGCGACGCACCTGGGCTCGCACCTCCTTGGCCGCAGCCGCCTGGTCGTCCATGAAGATCGCGAGATCCTCGAGCCACTCCTTCATGGACTCGATGCCGCCGTGCAGGGTGCGCTCCACGATGGTGGAAGCGGAGGCAGCCGCCACGGTGTCGAGCCAGCGTCCGAGCCCACCCACCACGTCGCGCGGAATGTCGACGGCCGGGTTCTCGGGAATGACAAACAGCGGCAACCCCGCCAGCTTCTCGTCGGCGAGGCGCGCAACGAGCTCGCGGCGCACCTGACTCGCCACGTCTGCTGTGACGCGGTTAAGGACCACCGCCACCGAGGCGCCGCGCTCGCTCGCCTTGCGCAGCGCGTTCCACGGAATTGCGTCGCCGTAGCGAGCAGGAGTCGTGACAAAGATCCACAGGTCTGCAGCCTCAAGCAGATCCTCTGCGATCTCGCGATTCTCCCCACGCACCGAATCGAGGTCGGGGCTATCCACCACAGCAAGCCCGCGCGGCACGGCCTCAGACGAGTGCACGGTCGCACGCGCCGCGACCTCGCTCAGCACTCCACCGTCGAGCGGGTGGTGAAACAGATGCGGCACCTTCGTGGTGGGGCGCAGCACGCCCGACGCCGTGAGCTCCTCGCCCAGCAACGCGTTGACCACCGTGGATTTGCCGGAGCCTGTGGGCCCTCCCACGATCACGATCGCCGGGGACGACTCCTCGCTCACGCGCGGGATGAGGTGGTGGTCGAGCTGATCGAGCATCCGCTCCACAAGGTCCGCGGCAGCCTTCTCGCGCCCGGTGGGTAGCGGCAACTCGATGGCGGCCACCACCTTGCGCGTGTCTACGAGCGCATCGAGCAAGGCCCCGGGAAACGCCCAGGTCTTGATCGGCCTGAAGTCCATGTCCCTCGCCTGTCCTCTTGCCCTTCGATGGCACGAGGCTACCGTGCCCGCGCCGTCACGGCGGGACGCGGAGGGGTCGCGTCGGGCGTTCACGCGGTCCAGGCCGGCGCGCTCACCCTGGGGCCGGCGGGCCTATGCTGCGGCGAACTGCAACGCCTTGCGCCAGGCCATCATCGTGCCGGTAAGCTCGCGCGAGATCTCCGAGAACGCACCGTCGTGAGCGGCGATGGCCCGGGCATCGTCAACCCTGCCCGCGTCGATCGCGCTCAGCACCAGCGCCGCCTGGCGGTGGAACTCGGCGTGTTCGGCCCTGGCCTTGTTGAAGTACTCGCGCTCTCCTGCCTCGACGCTTGCCCCGGCGAGCCACTTGCCGAACGCACACGCGTCATCGCGGCCAACCGTCGCCACGTTCTCGGAGTGGGCACCGCGCTCGATGGCCGTGTTGAGCTTCGACTTCCAGGTGCCGTGAGCGCCGATCGCCCGCGTGATTTGCGCGCTGCCGTCCTCGGCTGCCTCCGTGTCAGCCACGAACGTGAAGTGACCCACCAGCACGGCGAGATCCATTGCCATCGTTGACAGCGACGCGTTGGCGGCCTGACCGTCGCGCACTCCGAGCGACGTGGACTCCGACGAGCGCGCCACAGTGGAGATGCTGCGCGCGATCTGACTCGTCCCTTCGGCCGCCTCGGCCACCGATCGGCTCATCTCATTGGTGGTGGCCGTCTGTTCCTCGAGAGCCGCGGCGATCGCGATCTGAGACTCGCTGATCTGGTCGATCACCGTCACGATCTCCGTGATGGAGTTCGAGGCGGCGTACGTGTCAGCCTGGATCGCGTCGATTCTGCGCGCGATGTCCTCGGTCGCCTTGGCGGTCTCCTGAGCCAGGTCCTTGACCTCGGATGCCACCACCGCGAAGCCCTTGCCTGCGGCGCCTGCACGGGCCGCCTCGATCGTGGCGTTCAAAGCCAGCAGGTTCGTCTGCTCCGCGATCGCTGTGATGGCCTTCAACACCAGGCCGATCTCCTGGGACGAGGTGCTGAGCTTTGTCACCGTGGCACTCGCCGAGTGTGCGGCGGAGACAGCTGTGGTGGCCACCGACGCCGCGCGCGACGTGGTCGTGGCGATCTCCGAGATGGACGCCGACATCTGCTCAGTTGCGCTGGCAACTGTCTGCACGCTCGCCGATACCTGCTCGGCCGATGCCGCGGCAGCCGTCGCCTCGGCGGACGACTGCTCCGCGTTGCCAGCAATACTGCCGGAGGCCACTGAGAGTTCCTCGGAAGCCGATGCGAGCCCCGTGACCTCTGCCGCAATGGCCGAGAGGTCACGGGACATCTTTGTCATGACGGCGTTGTAGCTCGCAGCGATCTGCCCCCATTCGGCGGGCCAACCCGTGTTGGCGGTGCCGGTGAGATCGCCGTCAGCCGCGTGCGCGAGCAACGCATTCATCTTGCCGAGGGGCGTGATGACGCTCCTGGCCACAACCCAGCCCACAAGGCCGGCGACGCCCACTCCCACTGCCAGCGCCATCACGATGGTGATACGTGCTGTGGCTGGTGTGAGGCTTCCTGCCGCGAGGGCGAGGCCGGCCCAAGCCAGCACGCCCATGATCGCGCCCACAGCTACCGCGCCGGCGGCAATCCGCCCCACCACGCCACTCATCACTGCACTCCCGTTCGCCGACGCGATCCCGCGTCGTGGCTGATCGCCCCTCGGCCGCCCTGGCGGCTCAGTCCTTCTCATCGTCACGGCGTCACCCGGTGTGAGGAGCAAACCTCTCTCAGTACCTGGTAAAGCGCCAAGAGCCGAGGCAAGACGCCCGGCCCCCTCGCCCCCGGTACCCTTGAGACGGCCTCGTGGCCAGCCCGCCCTCGTAGCTCAATGGATAGAGCAACGGCCTTCTAATCCGTAGGTTGCAGGTTCGAGTCCTGCCGGGGGCGCCCTACCAAGCTGTTCTCAGCATCGGGAACGTGGCGGCTTGCTCACAGTTCGCCAAGAAGACTCCCGCTCGCCGCGCACTCTCCGATGAGAGGCGTGAAGGCACCGTCGCGGCGCCTTGCATTCGTACAGCTCAGTGCAGGGGGAAGATTCACGGTGACAACGCCCACCACGACGCGCCGCTACTCTGTGGCCGCCCAAGTGCTTTCAGCCGTCGGAGTGGGCTTTGTCGCGCTCCTCGTGCTCGGCGTCGTCGGAGCCGTGCAGTTGCAGACGCTCGTGAGCAACATGGAGCTGCGGGCGACCCAGCTCGAGGAGCTCAACGGCCACATCATCGCCCTCGACGATGCGATGTGGTCGGTGCGCGTTCACACGGCCGTGGTGGGCGCCTACCCCGAGGACCAGCGCGCCGCTCAAATGAGCGAGGTTGCCACCGCCTACGCTGCACTCGATGACGAGATCGCGGCATTCGCGAACGTCTACGAAGACGTGTTCCACGAGGCCCCCTCTGGCCTCGACGAGCTCCAGACCGCCTGGGCCGTCTACCGGGACGTGATGGACAACCAGATGCTGCCGGCGGCCGTCGTGGGCGACCAAGAGGCCTTCGCCGAGGTGCGGGCAGGCACAGCCGATTCCGCGGCAGCGGATCTCGTGGCGGCGGCCGATGTCGTGACACACGGCGTAACCGATGCCCTCGACGCTCAGATCCAGGCAGACGCCGCTCGTGCCACCACGATGGAAGTGGTCACGGTGGCCCTTGTGGCTGTAGGCGGGCTGGCTGCCGGCGCCATCGGCTGGCTGATTGCTCGCCGCATCGGCTCATCACTGCGCCGCGTCAAGGGATCGCTCGTGGCCCTCGCAGCCGGCAATCTCACCGTCGCCGCGCACGTGACGAGCCGTGACGAGTTGGGCGACATGGCCTCCGCGCTGGAGAGCGCCCAGGCGTCGCTGCGCGAGACGATGGCCCACGTCGTCGACTCGGCGCAAACAGTGGCGGCGGCGGCGGAGGAACTCGCCGCCTCAAACCGTGACGTCGCAGCCGCCGCGCTGAGCTCCTCGGAGCAGGCCGCCGCCGCGGCCCAATCGGCCGAGGCTGTCGATGAGGCGATCCGGCTCATCGCGGCCGGCACCGAGGAGATGGGCGCGGCCATCAACGAGATCTCGCACAACGCGCAGCAGGCCGCCCACGTCGCGTCGGATGCGACGGCGGCCGCCACCGAGACCAACTCGAAGGTCGCAAAGCTCGGAATGTCGAGCGACGCGATCGGCCAGGCCGTCAAGGTCATCACCGCGATCGCGGAGCAGACAAACCTGCTCGCCCTCAACGCCACGATCGAGGCCGCCCGCGCTGGCGACATGGGCAAGGGCTTCGCCGTGGTGGCCAACGAGGTCAAGGAGCTCGCTCAGGAGACAGCTAGGGCGACCGAGCAGATCGGCGCCCTGGTGGCTGCCATCCAGGGCGACACCGGCGAGGCCGTCGAGGCGATCGGCTCGATCACCGACATCGTGAGCCGCATCAACGACTTCCAGATGACCATTAGCTCCGCCGTGGAGCAACAGACGGCTACCACTCATGAGATGTCGCGCGGGGCGCACGCCGCGGCCCAGGGCTCCGGCGACATCACCGAGCGTGTGGGGATCGTGGCCGCCTCAAGCCGCCACTCCAACGACACGGTGGTGCACGTCTCCGCCGCCGTCGACGAGCTCGCCCGCCTTGCGGCCGACATGCGCTCACGCGTTGCCGTGTTCACGTACTAGGTCGCCCGGTCGCAGAGTCGAGCCACGGGCCCCACGCGCCTAGGCTGAGACCATGTCGTCCGCGCTCTTCACGCCCCTCACCATCCGCTCCGTCACCACGCCCAACCGCGTGTGGGTGAGCCCCATGTGTCAGTACTCGTGCGAGGACCGCGACGGCATCGTGGGCGACTGGCACCTGGTACATCTGGGCTCGTTCGCACGCGGCGGCGCCGGGCTCGTCATGGCCGAGGCCACCGGCGTGCTGCCCGAGGGACGCATCAGCCCGTGGTGCCCCGGCATCTGGAACGACGAGCAGCGGGACGCGTGGGCGCGCATCGTGCGGTTCATCAAGGACATGGGCTCGGTGCCCGCTATTCAGCTCGCGCACGCCGGCCGCAAGGCCTCGACCTACCGCGACTGGACCGGCGTGGGCACCGTTCCCGTGAGCGAGGGCGGCTGGCAGAGCGTCTCCGCTTCCCCCATCGCCTTCCCCGGCTACGACGAGCCCGTCGCGCTGAACGCCCAGGGCATTGCCGACGTCGTGGCCGGCTTTGGCGAGGCGGCCCGCCGCTCGCTCGAAGCCGGCTTTGAGGTGCTCGAGGTGCACGCCGCGCACGGTTATCTGCTGCACCAGTTCCTGTCGCCGCTGAGCAATGTGCGTGACGACGAGTGGGGCGGCAACCTCGAGAATCGCGCGCGCCTTGTGCTCGACGTGGTGCGCGAGGTGCGTCGCGTCGCGGGCGACGACGTGCCAGTGCTCGTGCGCATCTCCGCGACCGACTGGGTGGAGCCGGAAGGGTGGACGCTCGACCAATCGGTGCGGCTGTCCGAGTGGATCCGCGAGGCCGGCGGCGACGCCGTCGACACCTCCACGGGCGGCCTCATCGGCGGCGTCACCATCCCCACCGGCCCCGGATACCAGGTGCCCCACGCGTCGGCCATTCACGACGGCGCGGGAATCCTGACCACCGCCGTTGGCATGATCACCGAGGCATCCCAGGCGGAGGAGATCGTCGCGAGCGGCAAGGCCGACGCCGTGATGGTCGCGCGCGAGTTCATGCGCGATCCGCATGTGGCGCTGCGCTGGGCGGCGGAGCTTGGCGTGCAGGCGACCTACCCGCCGCAGTACAGCCGCGGCACGTTCCCGACGGCGGGGTAGGTCGGCTCCGCTACTCGAAGCGCGTCGACGCGAGCTCGGTCGAGCGCCGCACGGTGCCAAAGGAAGCCGCCACAGCGATCGCCGCGATGCTCACAGACGCCGCGAGGGTCCACCAATACGACGGGTTGGGCCAGGTGAAGTACAGCCCGTTCCCTATCGCCTGGATCAGCACGTACGCCACGCCTAGCCCCAGCCCGGCCGATGCGACGAGCGTCACGGCGAGCGGCAACGCCGCCTCAATGGCGATCGTGGCACGCAGGCTGCCCACCGGCATGCCACCCAGCCTCAGCAGGCCAAAGGTGCGCCTGCGATCGAGGGCTGCCGACACTGTGGACACCGTCAAGGCGATGGCCGAGATACCGATGGCGATCGCCATGCCCACGTATGCCAGCTGCGTGAGCTGCTGCGACATGCGCAACGACTGACCGCCGGCGAGGTCGGTTCGCGTCATCGGCGGGTTGCTGGGATCCAGCGCGAGCGCCATGGCCGTACGTGCGCTCTCGATCCCCGCTCTCGATCCATCGGTCACGGCGATCACGGAGGCGGTGGCGTGGTCCCCCGCGCTCGCCCCTGCGGCGCCGGCCTGGGTCTCCGACAGCGCGTACGGCGCGCGCGGCTCGAGCCCGAGCAGGTCCGATGTCAGCATGCGGTCGATGTCGACGGCGACCCACGTCGCGTCTGGCACGTCGGCGACGCCCAGCGCCGTCGCCTCGGCCTGCGTCACCACCGCCATGCCGTCCTCGAGCACGGCGACGGGCACGACGACGCGTTGCACGCCGCCCAGCGTCGAGGCGGCGTCGGCGGCCGTCCGGGCCTGCGCGGCTCCGGACGCCTGAGCCACCACAGCGCCGAGCGGCAGCACTCCCGGCCTATCCGCCGCCACAATCTGACCGCTCACCGAGCCGATGACACCCGCGAGCACGCTCACCACAAACACGGCAACCACCACACCCGCCACCGACCTGAAGGTCGAACGGGGATGCCGCGCGAGTCGCCCGGCGGCCACCACCGAGGAGGCGCGCCTGGCCACGCGGGCGAACGCGAGGCTCGCGAGGCGGGTGAGCCATGAGCCCGCCACCACGATGCCAAACGCCACTCCCGCAAAGCCGCCGACGATGCCCAACAGCAGCAGCATCGGGTTGGCGGAGTCGCTGCGGACAGCGCCGAACGTGGATCCAGCGAAGACGCCCATCGCCGCCATGAGCGGGATGACGCGCCGCCACGTGGGGCGCTTCTCGGCGCGCTCGCGCGTGGCACCCAGGGCGCCGTGCTCGTCGCGCCACGCCCTCCACCACGCGGTGACAGCCGCGAGCGCCGCCATGCCCAGCATCGTCGCTATCACCCAGCCCCACGGAGCCCGCAGATCTGCAAGATAGGACTGCGTGCCGTTGATGGGCAGCAGGGCACCCGCGGGGCGCAGCGCCTCCGCGACGCCGACGCCCGCCACGGCTCCCACGAGCGACGCCGCACCCATCTCGAGTGCGGCGAGGCTGGCCATCGCGCGTCGGCCTGCGCCGATCAGCCGCACAGTCGCGAGGCGCTCGCGCCGCGCGGCGGCTCCCAGCTCCGACACGATGCCGATGAGCAGCACCACGGGCACCAACAGCGCGACCGATCCGATCGCGATGATGATGCGGAACACGAGCGAATCGCCTCTCGAGCTCGTGGTCGGGAAGTCGAACTGAAGCCGCGCGTTCGGGTTCGCATTCGCGTCGTCCCAGGTCACGCCGCGCAGCGCGATGAGCTGATCGGGGCCTTTGAGCATGCTCGCGGGAAGCTCGCCGATGAGGGTGCCATAACGGTCGCCTAGCTGGTTGGCGGGCGTCTTAGCAATGAGGTCGGCCAGCGCCGGCGAGGCGTAGTACTCATCGGGCGTGGGAGGCGTGAGTCCGGCGGGAAACGTGACGGACGTCTCGGGAGAGCTGGCCACGAGCGTCGTCTCAATGGGCTTGCCATCGAAGAAGTCGTAGGTGCTCGCGACGAGCACGCCGTCGTCGGTCTCGGGGATGGCGACGAGGTCGTAGGGCTCGTCGGCCTCATACTCGCGCCACTCGCCCGTGGCCGCATGCCACGCGATGCGATCGTCGCGCTCGGGCATGTGCAGGTAGGTGCCCAGCAGCACCAGCACCATGCCGGTGCCCAGCGCGAAGCCCGCCGCGACGGCCACGAGACGCCTCCACGAGCCTGGCGCGCCGAACACGATCAGGCGCGCGGCGGAGGCGTTCACGCGACATCCCCTCGCGACGCCGCGCTCAGCTGGCCGTCGCGCACGATGACCTCTCGGTCGGCGTAAGCGGCCACCCTCGCATCGTGCGTAATGAGGACCACGGTGGTGCCGAGCTCGCGCACGGCGGCCAGCATGGACGTCAGCACGTTCTCGCCAGCGACCGAGTCGAGCGAGCCCGTGGGCTCGTCCGCAAAGATCACGGCGGGCTCGGTGGCGAGCGCGCGCGCGATCGCGACGCGCTGCGCCTGGCCGCCCGACATGTCGCCCGGCACCTTGGAGAGCTGGTCGTCGAGCCCGAGCCGCTCGAGCCACTCGGTGGCCCGCGTCGTGGCCGCGCGGCGCCCCACGCCGCTCATCAGCAGCGGCAGCGCGACGTTGTCCACGGCGTTTAGATCCGGTAGCAGCTGGCCAAACTGGAACACGAAGCCGATGCGGCGAAGGCGAAAGCGGGCGCGCGCGTCGGCGTCGAGGGCCGTAACGTCCTCGCCGTCGATCACCACGCGCCCCTCGTCGGGTGTGAGGACACCCGCGATACAGTGCAGCAGCGTGGACTTGCCGGAGCCCGAGGGGCCCATGATCGCGAGTACCTCGCCGCGCTCCACGTGCAGGTCGATGCCCCGCAGCGCCTCGGTGGCGCCAAACGTCTTGCGCAGGCCAGTGGCGGCGATGAGCAGGCCTCCCTGGGTGACGATGCCGTTAGCCATGGCGCACCTCCTCGCGCAGCTCAGCAAGGCGGGCGCCCGCGACATCGATCCAGCGAAGGTCGGCCTCTATCTGGAACAGCGCATGGTCGATCGCGAGGCGCTCGAGCATGCTGCCGCGCTGCTTGGCCTGCGTGAGGTCGCGCATGCGCGCCAGGTGGGCGTGACGCTGGACGTCAAGGAGCGCATCGGCGTCGTCGTCGAGCAGCAGAGCGAGCACCGTCTTGGCGAACAGGTTCGACTGCAGCGTGGGCGAAGGCTCGTCGGGACTGGAGAGCCAGCGTCGCACGTAGTCGCGGCCCGCCGCGGTGACGGCGTACCGCTTGCGGTCGGGGCCCCCGCCTGGCTCCTCGCCCATCGCCTCGATGTAGCCGTCGCGGATCATGCGCGCGATGGTCGAGTAGATCTGGCCGAACGCGATGGGGCGCTCGGCGCCAAACAACTGGTCGTACCTGTGCTTGAGGTCGTAGCCGTGCTCGTGGCCCTCCGCCATGAGCCCCAGCAACGTGGGAGTCTTGTCCATGACCTCACTATACGCACGGTGTATACCCTGAGTGTCTATGGGGGAACACCCTGATTCTGCCCCCCATGCGCCTCCCGGAAACGGCGACGCCCGGCCCTCCCATGGAGGGCCGGGCGCGCGCCGACGGCTACGAGCGGGGGGTTGCCTTCCCCAAGAAGAAGTAGCCGGCCAGCCCCGCGACCACCGTCACGGGCAGCGTCCACGCCACGATCTCCAACAGCGAGTGCGAGACGAAGAACTCGCCCACCGCTGGCCATCCGTTGGCGACAGTGGTGAGCCACACCCACAGCACCGCGGCCAGCGCAATGCCTCCAAGGAACAGATACAGGCCCACCACACGCCACCGCACCCACAGGGAACCCGCGGCGGCGCCGAAGGCCAAGAAGAACACGGCGACGATCAAGAAGAGCAGGAACCGCTCGCCGACCGAGACGTCCGTCAGCATCCACGGCGTGAAGAAGCGGCCATTGACCCCCCAGCCGTCGGTCGCGTCCTCGATCAGGCTCAGCAATGACGTGCCGCCCGCAAACATCACGGCGAGCCCCCCAAAGAACACGACAGACCCGACGTAGTAGTGCCGGCGGGTGAGGCCCATGCCCAACGCAAAGGCGAAGGTCATGTTCATGGCCTGGATGGCGACCACCATGAGGTAGACAAAGAGCCAGGCCACGCCGCCGTTGTAGGCAAACGCATCGGGCTCGATGCGCTCGGCGCCTCCCGCCGCGATCGCGATGGCCCACCACACCGCGAGAGTCAGCCCAAAAATCGTCAAGTAGATCAACCACGGCGTGATCACCATGGGCCACGGATTTGCCACATTGATGCGCACCACATCCAGAATGCGGCTGGCAAACGATACGTCGCTGCGGCGGCGCCCTGCCGCCTCGGTCACTGCTGTCACGATGCGTTCTCCTCACGCTGGTTGCCGCGCGTGCGGCCAATGATGAGCTGCTGGAGCGAGACGGGGCTCGCCTCGAGGCCCGCCTCGAGAGCCTCCCTGCGCTCGTCGTCGGTCAGGCCCACGATGGTGACTGTGGCGAGGCCCCCGAGCGCGTCCCACGCCAGCACGTCGCGCCCCTCGGCAAAGCGCTGCACCTCGGAGTGCTTGCCAGCGAGGGTCGTCGCGGTGCCACGGAGCTCGTCCGCGCTCTCGTTCATGATGAGCCGACCGTTGTCGATGACCACCACGTGGTCCAGGAGATCCGCAACCTCGTCAATCAGGTGCGTGGACATCAGGATCGTGCGCGGGTGCTGCGAGTAATCCTGCAGCAGGCGGTCGTAGAACAGTTGGCGCGCCACCGCATCGAGTCCCGCGTATGGCTCGTCAAAGATGGTCAGATCAGCGCGCGCCGCGATGCCGATCACCACACCCACGGCCGATCGCTGCCCCCGCGACATCTTCTTGATGAGGCGATCCATCGGCACGCTGAACTCGTCCACGAGCTCTGCGGCGAGCTCGTGGTCCCAGTGGGGGAAGATCCATGAGGCGGCGCGCAGCGCGTGCTTGCCCTTGAAGCCCTCGGGGTAGGCCTGCGACTCCTTGATGAAGCACGTGCGTGCCAGCACGGGAGCGTTCTCCACGGGGTTCTCGCCGAACACGGCGACCTCTCCGCTGGATGCGAACTCCTGGCCGGAGATGAGGTTCATGAGAGTGGACTTGCCTGCGCCGTTGCGGCCAAGGAGGCCGCAGATGCTGTGCTCCGCCACCTCGAAGGTGGCGTCGGAGACGGCGTTGGTCCGGCCAAACCTCTTGGTGAGGCCCGACGTGGCGATGACGGCGGTCACTTGGCAGCCTCCTGGCGAATCATGTCAACGAGCGCCTCGCCGCCAATGGCAAGGCGGTTCGCCTCGGCAACCAGGGGTCGCACGTACTCCGACCTGAACGAGTCCCTGCGCTGCGCCACCAGCGCGGCACGTGCACCTTCTGCCACAAACATTCCAATTCCCCTTCGCTTGTACAGCACTCCTGTGTCCACCAGCCGGTTGACGCCCTTGAGGGCAGTGGCTGGGTTGATGCGGTGAAAAGCCGCGAGCGCGTTGATGGAGGGCACCTGCGTCTCCTCTGGCATCGAGCCGTCAATGATCTGACCCTCGATCTGTTCTGCGATCTGCAGGAAGATCGGCCGATCGTCGTCCACCGCGCCCCCAAGTCCATTGGTTAATTACTGATGTAACTAACCAACCATGTTTCGCGCATGATGTCAAGATCACATGTCGGCGTGGGGTCGCTCCCCCGTTGTCAGGCATAGAGTGTGGGCATGTCTGAGGCACCCCTGGTTTGGATCGATTGCGAAATGACGGGCCTCGATCTCGAGTCCGACGCCCTGATTGAGGTCGCGTGCATCGTCACCGACGCGGACCTCAACCAGCTGGGCGACGGCCTCAACGTGGTCATCAAGCCCCCGGCCGGCGCCGTCGAGGCCATGAGCGAGTTTGTGACCAACATGCACGTCACCTCCGGCCTGCTGCCCGAGCTCGACGGCGGCATCACCATGGAGGAAGCGCAGCGCCTGCTCGTGGAGCACGTCAAGACGCACACCAAGGGCGTGCGCTCGCCGCTCGCAGGCAACACGGTAGGCATGGACAAGGCTTTCCTTGATCGCGACATGCCCCAGCTCATGGAGCTGCTGCACTACCGGGTGGTGGACGTGAGCTCCATCAAGGAGCTCGTGCGCCGCTGGTACCCGCGCGTGTTCTTCAACGCGCCCGCCAAGACCGGCGGGCATCGCGCGCTGGGCGACATCGAGGACTCCATCAACGAGCTCCGGTACTACCGCGAGACGGTCTTCAGCCCGCTCCCCGGCCCGGACTCCGACGCCGCAAAGGCCGCCGCCGCGCACGTCACCGCCGTGTCGTCTGACGCCAGCCCGAAGCAGTAGCCGCACTTTCTCGCCAAAGCGTCACGCGGCACCCCAAGCGCTTGGTACACTTTTCGCTGGCCGTAAGGCCGATGGTGGGCGTAGCTCAGCTGGTAGAGCATCGCGTTGTGGTCGCGAGGGCCGCGGGTTCAAGTCCCGTCGCTCACCCCAGGGTACGAAGGCCCCCGGTTCAACCGGGGGCCTTCGTCGTTCCCGGGCACCACGCGGGTCTCGCGCGCGTTGGCTACCCTGATGACGTGGCGTCGGGCGCCACCACGTAAGGAGCACGCATGATCGCCGCCTTGACCGGCGCGGGACTCTCCGCAGCCGCGGGACTCAACGCTTTCATCCCCCTCGTCCTGGTGGGACTGTTCGCGCGCTTCTCCACGTTCCTCGAGCTGCCCGACAGCCTGCTGTGGCTGCAGAGCTGGCCCACCATCATCATCGGCCTGATCTTTCTGGCATCTGAACTGGTGCTGGACAAGATTCCCGGCGTTGACCACGTCAACGACCTCATCCAGACTGCCGTGCGGCCGCTCGTGGGCGGCGTGATCTTCGCGGCAACCTCCGCCGCAGCGGAGTTTGACCACGGACAGTTCTGGACCGACAACCCCCTCATCGCCGGCATCGTCGGAGCCGTCATCGCCGGGCTGGTGCATACCGGCAAGGCCACCTCGCGCCCGGCCGTCAACGCGTCGACAGGCGGCACGGGCGCCCCCCTCGCGTCCTTTGCCGAGGACGCACTCGCGGTGGGACTGTCGCTCGTCGCGATCTTCATGCCCATCCTCGTGACGATTCTGCTGGTCGCCTTCGCTGCCGCCGTGTACTACTTCGTCACCTCCGGGCGTCGACGCCGCCGCAGGCGCGAGGTGCGACTCGCCCAGGAGCGCCTCGAACGGGAGGCGGCACTGGCGCGGGGCGAGCACGTCGCCTGGTGGCGCGTCGGCTGGCGAGAGAGGCACGACCGCAGCTCCACGGGCAAAGCCGACGACTCCCCTGCGGACGCGCCATCCGCGTCTCCTCAGGACGCCGACTAGGCACGCGCGCGGCTAGGAGGCGAAGTCCGCCACAAAGTCGGCGACGAAGTCGTTGGCGGGATGCTCCGTCACCTGCTCGGGCACGTCGAGCTGCTCGAGCCTGCCGCCACGCGAGAACACCGCGACGCGATCAGCGAGCAGCACCGCCTCCCGGATGTCGTGCGTCACCATCATGACGGTAGTGCCCAACTCACGCTGCAGCGCAGCGAACTCCTTCTGGAGCCGACGCCTGCCCTGCGGGTCCACAGCGCCAAAAGGCTCGTCCATGAGTAGCACAGGGGGCCTCACCGCAAGGGCCCTCGCCACGCCTACGCGCTGGCGCTCACCGCCCGAGAGCTCGTGGGGGTAGCGCAGACCATACGTGTCTACCGGCAGGCCCACCAGCTCCAGGAGCTCGGCGACGCGTGCTGAGGTCTCTGCCTTGTCCCAGCCGAGCAGCCCCGGCACAGTGCCCACGTTCTGCTCCACGGTCCGATGCGGGAACAGACCCACATTCTGAATCACGTAGCCGATGCCGCGGCGCAAGGTCACCGGATCCTGCGCCATCACATCCTCGCCCGCGACCCGAATGACGCCGGACGTGGGCTCGATGAGGCGGTTCACCATGCGAAGTGTCGTGGACTTGCCGCAGCCCGAGGGACCGACGAGCGCCATGACCTCGCCCGAGTTCACAGTGAGGTCGAGATCCGCGACCGCCACTGTGCCGTCGGGGTACTCCTTGCGCACATGCTCGAGAACGATGCCGGTGGGTGCCATGCGTTCAACGGTACAGGGAGCCCCTGTCACGGCCCGTGTCGGAGCTCGTGACTAGGGTGGAGGCATGGACGCGCCCCCCAACCCGTGGTTGTCGTGGCGCTACGTGGAGAACAACTGGGGCGAGATCAGCGATCAGCTCACCATCCACACCACCCTCACCCTTGAGGCAGTCGCCATCGCCTTCGCCATCGCGTTCCCCCTCGCGGTGCTCGCGCGGAATGTGCGCTGGCTCGCTGGACCAGTGCTCGGCACTGCTGGCGTGCTCTACACCGTGCCCTCGCTCGCCCTGTTCGCGCTGCTCGCGCCCTTCACCGGCATCGGCCGCACCACAGTGCTCATCGGCCTCGTGACCTACGCGTTGCTCGTGCTGGTGCGCAACATCCTCACGGGCCTCGAGGGAGTGGATCCCGACATCATCGACGCGGCCAAGGGCCTCGGCTACGGCCGATGGCGCCTGCTGTTCGGCGTGGAGCTTCCCCACGCGCTGCCGTCCATTGTGGCCGGCCTGCGCATTGCTACCGTCACCACCGTGGCGCTCGTCACCGTGGGCGTGGTGGTGGGGTACGGCGGGCTAGGCCAGCTCATGTTCCGTGGCTTCCAGTCCAACTATCGCGCGCAGATCGCCACCAGCGCGCTCCTGTGCGTGGTGCTCGCGCTGGCCCTCGACCTCGCGATCCTGCTCGCCGCCCGGTGGCTCATGCCGTGGGCGCGGCGAAGGAGGGCGGCATGAGCGTCTGGACCGACGCCTGGGACTACATCACCAGTTCCACCAGCTGGATGGGCCAGAACGGCCTCACCCGCCCTACGTTTGACGGCGGCTGGAGCTGGGCGCACGACTCGATCCTGGCGCTCACCATCGAGCACCTGTATATGTCGGCGGCGGCCGTGATCACCGCCGCGGCGATCGCTCTCCCGTTGGGCATCGTGCTGGGGCATGTGCGCCGCGGAGGCGGGCTCACCGTGGTGCTCAGCAACATCTCGAGGGCCATGCCCACCCTCGCGCTACTCACGCTCTTCGCCGCCTCGGCCATCGGCTTCGGCAACCGCGCCGTCATCATCGCGGCGGCGATCTTCGCCTTCCCGCCCATCCTCACCAACACCTTCACGGGCATGGCAGGGGTGGACGCCGACGTGCGGGAGGCCGCGCTTGGCCAGGGCCTCACGCGGATGCAGGTCGCGCTGCGCGTCGAGCTGCCGCTCGCGTGGCCGCTCATCGCGGCCGGACTGCGCACGTCGGCCGCGCAAACAGTCGCCACGGTTCCGCTCGCCGCGCTCGTGGCGGGCGGCGGCCTGGGCGTCATCATCAACACGGGCCTCGCGACCCAACGGTACGGCGAGGTGCTCGCGGGCGGCGTACTCGTCGCACTCCTCACTCTCGCAGTGGACGGCCTCATGGCCACCCTCCAGAAGGGGCTCACGCCCCCACCCCTGCGCATCAGGGCGCGCTCCGCTGCCTAGTTGCTCGGCTGACACCATCCATCACTCGACAACCCATCCGTCAGCGGGATCGTGACGAACCCGTGACACGACGTCGGGAACACTGCGCGCCCGCGCCGGGTTGACCACCTGTCCAGAGAACCACCTACGCGAGGAGCATCATGCACACCCGTCTCGGACCCTTGGGCGCGCTCGCCGCGTCCGCCCTACTGCTCGCCGGATGTTCGTCCAGCTCGGACGCCCCGGCCACCACGTCGGACGCGATGTCGAGCACCACCGCCGCCGCCGGCGACACGCAGGTCTGCCTGCCCGTTCCTGGCGACTCGTTTGTGGTGCTCACTGACGACATGCAGCTGCAGAACTCCGACAACATCATCCCGGCCGTCAACGCCGAGACCGCCGCCGATGCCGCCGTGCTCGAGGCGCTCAACACGGTGTCCGGCTCAACACGGTGTCCGCCGCTCTCGACACTGAAACGCTCATCCAGCTCAACAAGGCCGTCGACGTGGACCGTCAGACCTCCGGCGAAGTGGCCGCCGCCTTTGTTGCGGACAACGGCATCACCACCACAGCCACCGGCTCCGGCTCGATCGTCGTGGGCGCCGCGAACTTCTCGGAGAACATCACCGTCGCCGAGATCTACGCCGCCGTGCTTGACCAGGCCGGCTACAGCACCGAGGTGCGCACCATCGGTAACCGCGAGACCTACATGCCGGCGCTCGAGTCCGGCGAGGTGGACGTGGTGCCCGAGTACGCGGCCACCGCCGCCGAGTTCCTCAACCGCTCCATCAACGGCGCCGACGCCCCCGCCGTCGCCTCGGGCGACATCGAGGTCACCTCGGCCGCGCTTGACGACCTGGGCAGCCAGGTGGGCCTCGTGTTCGGCGACGCCGCGGCTGCGCAG
>QKAX01000178.1 GCA_003246255.1 Demequina lutea | reverse complement strand
GGGGGCCGTGTCCACCCGCAGCCCCGGGTTGTTGCGGGTTTGATGCAAGCGCGTACTCTCGCGATGCGCGCGGGTTGCCCCTGCTACGCGCTGTGGAAGCGCTGCTGCGCCTCCAGCAGGCCCTTAGTGATGGTGTCCTCCACCGCGTCCGCGGCGAGCGCAATCAGCAGGTCGAGCTCCTTGCGCTCGGTGGCGCTGAACGGCTTGAGCACAAAGTCGGCGGCATCCTGGCGGCCGGGAGGGCGTCCCACTCCTACGCGCACGCGCACGTAGTCGGGGCCACCCAGCGCCTTGGTGACGTCCTTCAGGCCGTTATGGCCGGCCGAGCCTCCGCCGCGCTTGAGCTTGATCGATCCAAAGGGAATGTCGAGCTCGTCGTGGACCACTATCACGTCGGTGGCGGGCACGGAGTAGTACTTCGCGAGGGCGCTCGTGGGGCCGCCGGAGACGTTCATGTACGACATCGGCTTGCCCAACACCACGGCCGCGGTGCCGGGGCCGCCGATGCGAATCGACGCCGTCTGCGCGTTGCACTTCTTGTCGCGCGAGAAGGAACCGCTGTAGCGGCGCGCCAACTCGTCCAGCACCATCTGGCCGATGTTGTGGCGCGTCTGCGCGTACTCGGGGCCGGGGTTTCCCAGGCCCACCACGAGCGTCGTCACGGCGGGGTCTCCTTCGTTGGTGTCGGGGCGCTTCACGCGCCCCAGCAGTGCCCGGACGCGCGAACGCCCGGCCGCGCCCAGAGGCGCGAGCCGGGCGAACACAGTGAAACTTACTCCGCAGCCTCGGCGGCGTCGGCCTCAGCGGCCTCGTCCTCGGCAGCGGCGCCACGGGTCGCGGACACTGCCACGACGATGGCGTCGGCGTCGGTCAGCAGGGTGACGCCCTTGGGCAGCGCCACCTGGCCTGCGGTCACGTGCGCACCCTCGTCGAGGCCCTCAACCGAGACCTCGAGCGACTCGGGCAAGTGCGTGGCCTCCGCCTCGACGTGCAGCGAGACGTGCTCCTGCACCGCGACGTTGCCGGAGACGGGCTCGCCGGTCACGTGCACGGGGACGTCAACGGCGATCTTCTCGCCCTTCTTGACGATGAGGAGGTCCACGTGGTCGATCGTGCGCTTCACGGCGTCACGCTGGACGTCCTTGGCAATCGCGAGCTCGGACTTGCCGTCCCACTCGATGGTGAGCAGCGCGTTGGAGTGCTTGAGCGCCATCATCGTGTCGTGGCCGGGCAGCAGCACGTGCACGGGGTCCGCGCCGTGGCCGTAGAGCACGGCGGGGATCTTACGGGCGGCGCGGGCGCGGCGGGCGTGGCCCTTGCCAAACTCGGTGCGGAGCTCGGCGGCAAGCTTGATCTGGTCAGCTCCTCTTCAACGGTCAGATGGGGCCACGGCAAGGCAGGCACACGCGCATCTGCCGCGTCGATCACGCCAAACCGTTGGAGGTCCAGCCTCGCCGAGGAACCCGAATAGTCTAGCGCCTCGCTGCGCGTCGCGCGACCACGAAAGCGCCTGGTGAGACGGGCTGGGGAATAGCCCGACGCCGGGGCCGGGTTGCCCTGTCATGGTTACCTCAACGGCAAGCGGCACCCGCACCGGCACGTCGGGAGGTGTGTGGGAGACCCTGGCACGCGCTGGATTCGCGGTGTCCGGGCTCATCCACGTGATCCTCGGAGGAGTGATCATCAACATCGGGCTGGGCGGCAACGGCGAGGCGGATTCGTCGAGCGCGCTGTCTCAGCTTCGCGAGGCCCCGCTCGGCGGCGTGATCCTGTGGGCATCGGCCGGCGCACTCCTCGCACTGGGGCTGTGGCAGCTTTTCGACGCGTTGAGGTCGGGTCTGGACGCCACGGACCGCGCGAAGGCAGGCGGCAAGTTCGTGCTCTACGCGTCGCTCGCGGTGACGTCGGCGTCCATCGCGATGGGCTCGAACGGCTCCAGCCAGGATCAGCAGGCGACGAGCCTCAGCCAGACCCTCATGAGCGCGCCCGCAGGGGCCGTGCTCGTGGGAGCGCTCGGACTCGGCATTGTCGCTGGCGGAGGGTACCACGTGTACAAGGGAGCCACCACGAAGTTCCTCGACGATCTCAAGCGCCTGCCATCCGGGGGCGCCGGCAAGGGCGTGAAGGTGCTCGGCTCGGTCGGCTACATCGCCAAGGGTCTCGCGCTCGCCGCGGTGGGCGTGCTGTTCGTCGTCGCCTCCGCCACCAACAGCCCCGACCAGGCGAAGGGCATCGACGGCGGCGTGGAGTCACTGCTGGGATTTCCCGCTGGCGGGCTGCTTGTCGTCCTCATCGGCGCGGGCTTCGCCGCGTATGGGCTGTACTCGTTCGCTCGGGCTCGTGACGGAGAGATCTCTGGTTGAGGCGCCCCACGCGCTCACGACCTCACGCCGGAAACCGCTACACCATTCCACGCGGCTTGACTCTCTCTTACGTGTCCAAGCCAGCGCGCCCATGCGAGAGAAGGTGTCTCTGTCAAGCTCACGAACGGTGGCCAATGTCTTCCGGCGCGCACGGAGAACTCGGTGAGAAGTTCACGCGACTAACAGTTCCACTCGACCAAGAACGCCTCAGACCGCTGAGAAGTACGAGGCTTCCTCACATCGCACTTCCATCGGAGCCCCGATGTCAGCGAGCTTGCCACGCATTTCGGTCGCCCAGTTCGCCCAGATCTCTGTCTCTCGAGGCCATGAGACGGACGTGCCAGCAACGACCTTTCCGGCAACGAGTACAACCAGGCTCGCCCGAGAGGGCCGATATGGCATGAGCCACGAGTGCTTGCGTAGCCTGACGACGAGAGCACTTCCATCGGGGATCGCCCGGGAACTCGACATCCTGAGGAACGGCGTTCGAAAGCGAGCCTTGACTGTCCCGCCACCAACCTCAAACTCGACAACGTCCAGGCGCGCCGAGCCGACGACCATGTTCGAAGCAATGAACAGTCCTGCGGCAAGAACGAAGGGAACCACCACAAGCAGCAGAGGTTCCCCACCAGAGGCGATGGCGGCGGACACCGTGAGTGGCACAGCCATCAGCGCTAAGCCACCCATGAGCAAGCCCTTGGGGCCGAACGCTTTCTCAGGGAACGGCAACCGTAAGGTGCGGGGCTCAACTGTCATCCGAAAACCTTTCGTCGCTGTTCTATGT
>QKAX01000192.1 GCA_003246255.1 Demequina lutea | reverse complement strand
TGATCGCCGGCGAGCTCCGCCACGCGACACAGGCCTTCACTCAGCAGACAGGAGCACGCGCATGACGGACCCCACTCCCGGTGAACTCCCCGCCACCGCGACTGCGCTCGGACTCGAGCCGCACCCCGAGGGCGGGTTCTTTCGCCGCTACTACACGTCGTCCACGCCCGTCGAGACCCCGAACGGCCCTCGCCCCACCGCCACCGCGATTCACTACCTGCTCACCCCGGGCGAACGCTCCGCGTGGCATGTGGTCAGCAGCGACGAGCTCTGGCTGTGGCACGGCCCCGGCCGCCTCACACTGCGCCTGTGTGGCTGCGCCGATGCCCCCGCCGAGGGCGACGACGTCACAGCCGTGACGCTCGGGCCCGACGTCGCGGCAGGCGAGGTGGCGCAGTGCCTGGTCCCCGCCGGCACGTGGCAGGCGGCTGACCTTGCCGACGAGGCGGAGGCGCTGGTGAGTTGCGTGGTCTCCCCGGGCTTCGACTTCCAGGATTGGCGCCTCGCGTAAGGCTCTATCATGGGCGCGTCCGCTCTCGCGGAACCCACCCCAACGAAGGAGCCCTTCTATGCCCCTGCCTACGATCGCCCGCAGCGCTCTTCTCGCCTCCGTCGCCGCCATGGCGATGACGATGGCGGGCTGCTCCTCCTCCACCGAGGCCCCCGCCACCACGTCGGACGCCACAGCGGCTCCCACGTCGGCCGCCGCCGCCCAACTGGAGACCGTCACCCCCGGCAAGCTCACGATCGCCACCGGCGAGCCCGCGTACGAGCCCTGGGTGCTGAACGACGACCCGGCCTCGGGTGAGGGCTTCGAGGCCGCCGTGGCCTACGCCGTGGCCGCCGAGCTCGGCTTCGCCGCCGACGACGTCGTGTGGGTCCGCACCACGTTCGACTCCGCTATTGCCCCCGGCGCCAAGGACTGGGACTTCAACCTGCAGCAGTTCTCCATCACGGACGAGCGCAAGCAGGCGGTTGACTTCTCCAGCGCGTACTACACCACCACGCAGGCGGTGGTCTCGGTCGAGGGCAACGCCTACGCCGACGCCGCGTCCATCGCCGACCTTGAGGGCGCCTCCGTGGGTGTGGCCGTGGGCACCACGTCGTACGACGTGGCCGCGGCCGCGCTGGGCGAGGACAGCCTGCAGGTGTTCAACTCGGTGGCCGACGTGGTGGCCGCGCTGAACTCCGGCCAGATCGACGCCTTCGTCACTGACCTTCCCGGCGCCTTCTACTCGGCGTACGTCGAGGTGGACAACGGCGTGATCGTGGGCCAGTTCGCCGGCTCCGAGGGCGGCGATGAGTTTGGCCTCGTGCTGCCCAAGGACTCGGCGCTCACAGCGCCCGTGACCGCGGCTGTGGACGCCCTGCGCGACAACGGCACGCTTGCCGACCTCGAGGCCCAGTGGCTGTCCGAGGCCGTCGACGTGCCGGTGCTCCAGTAAGGATCACCCTCATGACCACCGACGGAGCGCTCGGAGCCGCCTTCGAGCCCAGCTCGCTCGAGCTGGAGCGTCGCGCCTTCCGGCGCCGCGCTTCCGGGCGCTCCGTCGTGGTCGCGCTCGTGTCCACGGTGCTGTTTGCCGTGATCGCGGGCACCCTCGTGCTCACCTCGCCCGGCTGGGACAGTGTGCGCACCACCTTCTTCAACCTGGACATCGGCACCGACGCCCTGCCCAGGATCCTCAAGGGCCTCTGGCTCAATGTGCGCGTGTTGTTCTTTGCCACCATCGCAGTGGCGGTGCTTGGCACGCTGCTTGCGGTGCTGCGGTCGCTGCGCGGCGCTGTGTTCTTCCCGCTGCGCGTGCTCGCCGCCGCGTACACCGATCTGTTCCGCGGGCTGCCCGTGCTGATCGTGCTGTATCTGGTGGGCTTCGGCATCCCCGCGCTCAACCCCACGCAGCGCTTCCCCGCGGCCGTGCTCGGCACCATCGGCATCGCACTGTGCTACTCGGCCTACGTCGCCGAGGTGCTGCGCGCGGGCATGGAGGCAGTGCACCCGTCGCAGCGCGTCGCCGCCCGCTCGCTGGGCCTGTCGCACGCCAAGACGCTGCGCCTCGTGGTCATCCCGCAGGGACTGCGCAAGGTGGTGCCAGCGCTCATGAACGACTTCGTGTCGATGCAGAAGGACGTGGGCCTCATCTCTGTGCTGGGCGCCGTGGACGCGATTCGCGCCGCGCAGATCGCGCAGGCGCAGACGTACAACTTCACGCCCTACGTGGTCTCGGGACTGCTCTTCGTGGCACTCAGCTTCCCCATGATTCGCCTCACCGACTACCTCTCGGCTCGCATGGCCAAGCGCGAGCAGACGGGAGGCACCGTATGAGCGTGCTCGAGCTCCGCGGCGTGCACAAGCTGTTTGGCGACAACCACGTGCTGCGCGGCATCGACCTCGCGATCGAGCCTCACGAAGTGGTGGTGGTGATCGGCGCCTCCGGCTCCGGCAAGTCCACCCTGATGCGCACCATCAACCTCATTGAGCGCGTGGACGACGGCAGCATCGTGCTCTCAGGGGACGACATCACCGACCCACGCGCCCGCGTTGACGAGGTGCGCTCGCGCATTGGCGTGGTGTTCCAGCAGTTCAACCTGTTCCCCCACATGCGCGTGATCGACAACGTCACGCTCGCCGCGCGCGAGGTGCACAAGGTGCCGGCTGCTGAGGCCCGCGCCAAGGCCGAGGGATTGCTCACGCGCTTTGGGCTGGGCGAGAAGGTGCGCGAGTACCCCGACCGCCTCTCGGGCGGCCAGCAGCAGCGCGTCGCCATCGCGCGCGCCATCATGACCGACCCGGAACTGCTGCTGCTGGACGAGATCACCTCGGCGCTTGACCCCATGCTCGTGGGCGAGGTGCTTGACCTTGTGCGCTCGCTCAAGGAGCAGGGCTCCACCATGCTGATGGCCACGCACGAGATGTCGTTCGCGCGCTCCGTGGCGGATCGCGTGGTGTTCATGCACCAGGGGACCATCCACGAGCAGGGCACGCCCGAGCAGATCTTTGGCAGCCCGCAGCGGCAGGAGACGCGCGACTTCCTGGCGCGCGTCAGCCACCGCTAGGCAGCGCACGAGCCCGGCCGACGCCGGGTCTAGCCCGCGAGCGCCTTCAGCAGGTCAAGCGTCGCCTGGGCGGATCGCGCCGACGCCCCATCGAGGTGCTCGTCGAACTCAGCGCCGCCGTCGCCCTGGCACATGTCCGAGACGCACCTGAGCGACACGAACGGGATGCCCTCGGTGCCGCACACCTGCGCGATCGCGGCGGTCTCCATGTCCACGATCACGGCCTCGGGGAACCGCTCCGCGATCACTCGCACGCTCTCGCGCGTGGCAAAGGCGTTCGCCGACGCGACCTGGCCGGGAACCGCCCCGGCGCCCTGCGCGAGCTTCACAAGCCCGGCATCGGACTGGTGCACCGCTGGCTGACCGGGCACCTGGCCATAGGCGTAGCCGATGCTGGTGGAGTCAGCGGACCAGTCGAGCGAGGTCTGCACAGCCACCACATCGCCCACGTGCACGCGACCAGGCATGCCTCCGCAGGTCCCGGCAGAGACCACGGCACTGGGCCGGATCCCGCCAAGCGCCCCGTGGGCGGCAAGCGTCGCGGCCCGGGCCGCTGAGGTCATGCCGATGCCCGTGACGGCGAGCACAAAATCGGCACCGCCCGCGGTGGCCAGGTATGCCACCTCGGCGCCTTCGAGAGGCGACGAGGAGTCCACGAGGTCGAGGAACCCCTGCGCCTCCTCGGCCATGGCCACCAGCACCACTGGCAGCGACTGCGTCATGGCTTCATCACCGTGAGCAGTTCGTCCTCTCGCGCGAGGAACGCCTCGACGTCCGCGCGCATGGCCTCGAGCGAGTGGTTCGCTCCCCAGCCGCACTGCACCTCGTTGGCGGCGGGCACGGCCTCGAGCGCGAGCATCTCACGCATCGTGGAAGTCACCAGGCTCACGATCTCCGCGGGGGTGTGCTCGCCGCTCATGATCAGGTAGAAGCCCGTCTGGCAGCCCATGGGGCCAAAGTCAACGACGTCGCCGGACAGCCCGCGCACGCACTCGGCGAACGAGTGCTCGATCGAGTGCACCGACTGCATCTCCAGGTGCGCCTCGTTGGGCTGCGTGAAGCGCACGTCGAACTTGGTGATCACGTCGCCGTGTGGCAGCTCCTTCCTGTCGGCGAGGCGGATGTAGGGCGCTGTCACGAGGGTGTGGTCGAGGTTGAAGGATTCCACCTTCATGCGCGGGGCGTCGGTCACGGGATACGTCCTTGGGTAGCTGTTCAGGAGTACGAGCCAGGCACCTCGGCCTGGATCTCGATCATGTCGGTGTCGGTGGCGGTGGGGGGCAGCGACGCTGTGATGACGGTGCCATCGGCGCGCAGCGTGCCGTGGAACTTGGCCGGGTCGGGAGAGCCCTCGATGCGCGGGCCCTGGTCGGCCAGCGGCACCACTGTGGTCTCGCCGTTCAGCACCGTCACGTGCTGGCCGCGCACGTCCACTGTGAGGCCGGGGCCCTCCTCGACGTCGAACGCGATCTCGCCAGCCGTCACCCTCACGCGAATGCGCGTGCCGCGCTGCGTCAGACGGAACGTGAGAGCGTCAAACTGCTCCGGCAGGCGAGGGTCAAAGTGGAACATCTCGCCGTGATCGCGCATGCCGCCAAAGCCAAAGACCAGCGCAGACCAGATGCCGCCGGCGGAGGCGACGTGCACACCATCGGCCGTGTTGTTGTGGAGGTCGGCAAGGTCAACAAAGGCGGAGTCCCAGAAGTACCGCAACGCGAGCTCGTGGTAGCCCACCTCTGCCGCGATGATCGACTGCACCACGCCAGACAGCGTCGAATCGCCGGTGGTGATTGGGTCGTAGTACTCGAAGTCGGCCAGCTTCTCCTCGGCCGTGAAGTGCTCGGACTGCAGGAACAGGGCGAGCACCACGTCGGCCTGCTTGAGCACCTGGAAGCGGTAGATCACCAGCGGGTGGAAGTGCAGCAGCAGCGGTCGCTTCTCTGGCGGCGTGTTCGCGAGGTCCCACACCTCGCGCTCGTTGAACAGCGCGTCCTGCGGGTGGATGCCAAGGTTCTCGTCCCACAGGATCGCCATCGCCTCGGCGGCGCGCACCCACTCGTCGACCTCCTCCTGCTTGAGGTCGAGGCGGTCCACCATCTTGGCGTACTGATCCGGCCAGGTCTGCTGCAGCTTGTGCACCGACTCGGCGGCGCAGCGCAGGTTAAACCTGGCCATGACGTTGGTGTAGAGGTTGTCGTTCACCACGGTGGTGTACTCGTCCGGGCCGGTCACTCCGTGGATGCGGAACGACGGCTCGTGGCCCTTCATCTGGCGCCAGAAGCCAAGGTCCGCCCACATGCGAGCCGTCTCCACCAGGATGTCGATGCCCTCGCGCGCAAGGAACTCGTCGTCGCCGGTGGCCCGCACGTACTTGTTGATCGCATACGAGATGTCGGCGTCGATGTGATACTGCGCCGTGCCGGCCGCGTAGTACGCCGATGCCTCCTGGCCGTTGATGGTGCGCCACGGGAACAGCGCGCCGCGCTGCGCCATCTCCCCTGCGCGCTGACGCGCCGCGTCCAGGATCCGGTAGCGATACCTCAGCGCATTGCGGGCGATCACTGGCGACGTGTACGTGAAGAACGGCACCACGTAGATCTCGGTGTCCCAGAAATAGTGGCCGCCGTAGCCCGACGCCGAGACGCCCTTGGCGGAGATGCCCTGCCCGTCGCCCCGCGCCGATGCCTGGGCAAGTTGGAACAGGTTCCACCGGGTGGCCTGTTGCAGGCCCACCTGACCCTCGATCTCCACATCGGAGCGCGCCCAGAACTCGTCCATCCACTCGCGCTGCTCCTGGAACTGCCTATCGGCGCCCTCGTCGCGCACGCGGTCCATGGTGCGATTGCAGCGGTCGGCGAGCTCGCGCGGGGGCACCATGCGCGATGTGTGATAGCTCACCACTTTGGTGAGCGAGAACGTCTCCCCCGGCTTGAGGCGGCCTCGGAACACGTGCTTGGCGTAGTCGCCCTCCACCTCGGACGTGCGCTCGTAGGTGGCGTTTGTCTCCACCCAATGCTCCATGCCCACCGCAAGCGTCATCTTTGATGATGCCGTCTGGTAGCCGAGCAGAATGCGGTCGCCCTCCTCGCGGTGAAAGCGTGTCTCCAGCACGCGGCCGTCGAACGCCTCGGCCTTGCGGGGGTCGAAGCCAGCCCCGCCATCGTCATCGACGCGGAACTCCTCGTGGCCGGCCTCGCGGTTGAGCAGCTGCGAGGAGATCGCGAACGGCGCCTCCTTGTCCAGCAGGGTCACCTCGAATGTCATGAGCGCCAGGTGGCGGTGCGTGAACGAGACCATGCGCCGCGAGCGCACCCGCACGCGGTTGCCTGCGGGCGTGCGCCACAGCAGGTCACGGCTCAGCACGCCGTCACGCATGTCAAGCGTGCGCTGGTACTCCACCAGATCCGCCACCGAGAGCAACAGCGGCTCGTCATCCACGTAGAGGCGAATCACCTTTGAATCCGGCACGTTAGCGATGGTCTGACCCACGCGCGCAAAACCGAACGCCTCCTCGGCGTGGCGGATGGGCCACGTCTCGTGGAAGCCGTTGATGTACGTGCCGTGGTCGGCCGCGTCGTGCCCCTCCTCCACGTTGCCGCGGAATCCCAGGTAGCCGTTTCCCATCGCAAACAACGTCTCGGACGTGCCGATGTCCTTGGCGTCGTATGTGGATTCGATGAGTCGCCACGGGTCGGCAGGGAAGCGCAGGCGGTCCACGTAGTCAGTGAGGCCGTTGTCGCCCCACTCCTTGTGCGCAGCCTTCATCGAGCGATCACCTCAGCCAAGTCCTTCACCACCACATCGGCGCCGTGCGACGCCAAATCCTCGGCGCCCGCGCCGCGGTCCACTCCCAGCACCAGTCCAAA
>QKAX01000147.1 GCA_003246255.1 Demequina lutea | reverse complement strand
CACTCGCGCGAGCTGCTGCTGCTCTCCGTGCTGGGCCTCACGTTCCTGGTGGCGGGCCTCGCGGAGGCCGTGCAGGTCTCCGCCGCGGTGGGCGCGTTCCTTTTGGGCCTCACGCTCTCCGGCCAGGTGGCCGACGAGATGCGCTCCCTGCTGCCGCCGCTCCGCGACGTGTTCGGTGGCATCTTCTTTGTGTTCTTTGGCCTCACGATCGACCCCCGCGACCTCACCCCTGTGCTGCTGCCAGCGCTCGCGCTCGCCGTGATCACCGCCATCACCAAGATTGGCACCGGCGCGTGGGCCGCGGCGCGCGCCGGCATGGGTCCCAAGGGCCGATGGCGCGCCGGCGTCTCGCTCATCGCGCGCGGCGAGTTCTCGATCGTCATCGCGGGCATTGGCGCGGCGGCCGGGGTGGAGACGATGCTGGGCCCGCTGAGCGCCGCCTATGTGCTGATCCTGGCGATCGTCGGCTCGGTGCTGATGCGCTTTGCCGACCGCATCCCAGTGCCGTGGCCCATCCGCCCCCGTGGCTTTGGCATGGCACAGCCCACCACGTCATCGTTCCCCGCGGTGACCCTGCCCCCACCGCCGCGCAGGGCCGTGCCGAGGCATCCCCCGGCCAGATCCCAGGCGGCGCCGCTGGCGAACGAGGTGGACGGGGCCTAGGGCGCACCGCTCGGGTGCGCGCGCGTGCGACACTTGACCGTCGCCCCGCGTGGCTGAGCCGTTCGCCGGCCGAGCCCGGGTCGATGCGCCGGTCACGTCGCGCGGGTGGTGTGGCATGTGCGCCATGGCGGCGCAACTCGTTCTGTGTGGGAGTGTGACGATGTTCGCGCGCTATCGCGAGATCCTGGCGTTGCCGGGGGCGGCGGCGTTCTTCTGGTGGGGCCTCGTGTCCAGGATGCAGATGGGCCTCACGGGCCTCTCCACGTTCCTGTTGGTGCAGATCGAGTACGGCTCCTACGCCACGGCCGGCGCCGTGCTGGGCGTGACCTCGGTGGGCTACGCGCTCATCGGCCCGCAGATCAGCAGGCTCGTGGACGAGTATGGCCAGTCGCGCGTGCTGCGGCCCGCCTTCGCCATTGCCGTCGCCGCGCGCGCCGCCTTCATCGTCGCCGCGCTCATGCACGCGCCCACGTGGCTGCTCTTTGTGCTGGTGCCGTTCTTCGCCGCGAGCGGCAGCCAGTCCACGCTCACGCGCGCCCGCTGGACCCACATCGTGCCGGACAAGCACTCGCTCAACACGGCTTTCTCGCTGGAGAGCTCGCTTGAGGAGATCCTGTTCATCGCCGGCCCCGCGCTGGCCACCGTGCTCGCCACGCAGGTCGCGTCCTGGCTGCCGAGCGTGATCGCGGCCAGCACGATCCTCGTGGGCGGCTACGTCTTCCTGTCGCTACGCGCCACCGAGCCGCCCGCCCGACGCGGCGACCACGGCACCTCGCCCCTCACCATGGCGCCCGTGGTCGACGGCTCGCTGCCGCGGGTTGGGCTCGAGGTAGCGAAGGGCCGTCGCACACGCCGCTACCGCAACCCGTTGCGCGGGCACCTCTTGGTGACCACGCCGGCGCTGGTCATCACCTCGGTAGTGTTCGCCACCCAGGGCGCGCTGTTCGCGTCAGTTGACGCGGCGACTGTGGCCTTCTCCGAGGAGCTCGGCCTCAAGGCGTGGTCAGGGCCGGTGCTCGCGATCTGGGCGCTCGGCTCGCTCGTGGGCGGCCTCGCGTACGGCTCGCGCGTGTGGACAGGCTCCCTCTCCTCGCGCCTCCTGTGGGGCGTGACGGCCTCGGGCGTGGGAGCGGCGACGTTCCACCTGGCGCCTAGCCTGACCGTGCTCGCGGCGCTCATGTTCGCCACGGGACTGGTGATCGCACCCACGATGGCGGTGGGCGACGGCGTGGTGCACGCGCTGGTGCCGCGCTCGCGCGTGACAGAGGGCATGGCCTGGACCCGCGTGGGCCTCGACATGGGCGTGGCGCTGGGCGCTTCGCTGGCCGGCGCGCTGATCGAGCGACACGGCTCGCAGGGCGGCTTCGCTGTCACCACCGCGACGGGCGTGGCTGGCTTTCTCATGATGGCCGCGTCGTGGCGCTACCTGCGTCGCAAGCGCGCGTACGACGAGACAGTGGGCCGCGAGGTGGGCCCGGTTCCGGCCGACGCCTAGGGCGGGGACTCCCGCGACGCGTCGGCCCGGCGCGGCCTACTTGGCGAAGTGGTGGCGATACTCGCCCAGGCCCATGCCCACGGCGGCACCCACGACGCTCAGGCCCGCAGCCATGTAGAGCAGGTCAAGGTGGGTGGTGGGCTCGGCGGGCTGCGCGGCGACCACCGCGTGGGTCTCCTCCTGCGCAGCCTGTGCGGGCTGCGCGGCCAGAGCAAGCGCAGCTGCGCCCGCGATGGACACGGTGGCGAGCGCTGCATAGCGTGTGGCGGCGGCGAGGGAAATCGAGGACATCGTGGCTCCTTGGGTGGTGCTGCTGGTGGTGTTCTTCTTGAGGTGCCTTGCGGCTGCTATCCACCATGGAGACCGGTTGCGCTGCGACGCGCCAAGCGTTCATATGTGACCGATCTCGCTCTTGCCGCATGCGCTCAGCAACCTCTGAGCAGGCGCGGAGCGGACTCTGCGGCGTTCACCGCGACGTGGGCGTGCCACGATGGGCGCATGACACCCGCGTTCGCCCTCCGCCAGGCCACAGCGACCGACGGCGATGAGCTCGCACGGATCTACAACCACTACATTCGCGACACCGTCATCACGTTCGAGACGGAGCAACTCACGGGCGCCGACATGGCAGCCCGCGTGGCCAAGCTGGCGGGCGCCGGGCTGCCGTGGCTCGTGGCCGTGGAGCCGGCGGGCGACGGAGAGCGCGTGGTCGGCTACGCGTACGCGGGCCCGTTCAAGGAGCGGGACGCGTGGCGACACTGCCTCGAGACGTCCATCTACCTGGACGCGGCGGAGCGCGGACGCGGCGTGGGCACCGCCCTGTTCTCCTTGCTCTTCGAGAAGCTACGGCGCCTCACGCCCGACGCCTCGCGACACGCTCCCGTCCACGTGCTCATCGCCGGCATCGCGCTCCCCAACGCGGCGTCGGTGGCCCTTCACGAGCGCTTTGGCATGGAGTCGATGGGCGCCGTGCGCGAGGGTGGGCGCAAGTTCGACACGTGGGTGGACGTGGGCTACTGGCAGATGGTGCTGGACCACCAGGCGTGAGCATCCACCGCGGGTCGCCCACCGGCCCGCGTGTCGCTGCCTTGACTCTCAGCTAGCCGGCGGCTCGAGCGCCTCGCGACCGCCTGCGCGGGCACCCTCGGGCAGCGGCGTGAACTCCACCTCGTCGTCGGCGAGCTTGGGCGCCATGGGACCACCCAACCCGCGCTTCTTGTCCTTCGAGTCCTGCCGACCACCCATGCCGCCGGCGTGGCCCATCATGCCAGCGCCACCTGGCGCGGCCGCGCCGGCACCGGTTGCCGACGCGCCCGCCGCGAGCCCGTTCGATGCGCCAGCTCCGGCAAGGCCGCCCGCGCCACCGCCGGCGACGCCACGCGCCAACGCGCCGCCAAGACCGGACCTCAGCGCCGCGCCGCCCGCGAGCGCCGCCCCGCCCAGCAGCCCCGATCCGAGCGCTCCGGAGCCATGCCCGGCGCCACCCCCGCCTCCGACCGCGGAGCCCGCAGTGTCCCATCCAGTCCCCGCCGACGACCCGCCCGGTACCGGCAGGTGTCCGATGCTCAGATCATCGATGGAAGGGCCGCTACGCGGGACTGGCGGACGCGGCGGGTAGTAGTAGACAGGCGGATCGTCGATGCCAATGAGATCGGGGGCCGGGCCGGTACCTCGCCCCGGGAACGGCGACGGGGGTCGGACGGGGTCCTGGGGCATGGGGCTGTACCCGGGATCCGGTGTCCAGGGCTCGCCGATGGCCCCCGTGCCGCCGGTACCGCCAGCACCGATGTACCCGCCCGTGCCTCCGCTGCGCACCGTGCCACCCGAGCCTCCGGTAGAGCCCGCGTCAGTGTCGTCGGTCTCGGCGCCGAACTCGTCCAGGTGACTGTTCAAGAACTGGGCGTGCGCCCCGAGCGCGTTCTCGAGCACCTGATACGCCGTGTGAGCCTGCGCGGCGCGCACCTCGGCCAAGTGCTCCTCGACTGCGGCGACTGCGCTCTCCGCTGGCTTGTACCTCCCCAGCATCGGAATGAAGATCATGGCGCCCACGTCGGCGACCTTGGCGGCACCCTCGATGTAATCAGGTACCTGATCGTCGGGCAGCTGATCGAGGGCCAGCTTCGCGGTATCGAGCGCCTGATTGGCTGCCTCCAGGCGGTTCTGCACCTGGCCTGTCGCCGCGGCGACCTCGGCGAAGACGGTTCTCAGGTGCTGCCACTTGGCCGCGGCGGCATCCGCCGCCGCTCCCTCCCAGCCATCAGACTTGGCAAGCTCGCCCATCGTGGCGTCGAGCGACTCCAGCGCTCGAATCAGCGGCTCAAGGTGCGGTGCCGACCACCTCGGCTGGTACACCACCCTGCGGAGTTCATCCTCGTACGTTGACATGGCTTCCCCTCATGAAGCGCGTGCAGTGACCTACCGTGATTTCGTGGCAGCGACGATCGCGATGACGATGCCCGCTGCCGTGATGAGAACGAGCACCCCGCCGCCCACCACGAGCCATAGGGGCACGCCCCCGCCGTCGGCCGGTTCGTCCTGTCCACCCGGGACGGGGCTCGCGGTGGGCTCCGGCGACGCCCTGGCAGGCGACGTCGGTTCGGGGCCAGCCGCCGCCGCGGCGACCTGGGCAATGGTGGGCCCCCATCCAGCGGCCTCGTCGAAGTTCTCAAGCAGCAGCGGATTCACGTCCTCGTACTGCGTGGGGTCGGTCGCGAGGAACAGCTGCGTGGTCACGGTGCCGTAGCCGTACTGCCCTTCCGTGTCGAAGACGAGGTCGTGCGGTTCGAGTCCCGTGTTGTGGATGAGCGACTGGAGGATCTGGTTGTGAGTGGCGTGCGGATACTTCTGCATCGCGAGAGCGATGTTGCCGGCCACGATCGGGGCGGCGTACGAGGTGCCGTTGCGGACCTCGTCGGCCGTCCAGTCGGACTCGTTTCCCTGGATGAAGACGCCCACTCCAGGAGCGGCCACGTCCACCCACGGCGATCGGACCGGCGAGCCGGACTTTGCGATCTCCACCGCACCATCGGAGCCATATGCATTGACCCCGAGCACGCCATTGTGGTCCACCGGAACGCCGTCAAGGTTGTCCATGAGGCTATCCGAATCC
The DNA here is from genome assembly GCA_003246255.1 of Demequina lutea. Taxonomy (GTDB): domain Bacteria; phylum Actinomycetota; class Actinomycetes; order Actinomycetales; family Demequinaceae; genus Demequina; species Demequina lutea_A. The sequence goes on along the minus strand of QKAX01000147.1, from coordinate 1,829 downwards.
TGGTTTGACACCGCCGCGATGATCACGACATCGCGGCTGAGCGCGTAGGCGACGGCATCGACGATGTCCCTCTCGGGCGCTCCCACCGAGAACGAGATGATGTCGGCGCCGCGGTCTGTCGCATCGATGATCGCATCCGACATGGCCTTGGTGGGCCAGGAATCTCCCTGCGTTTGGAGCGCCGCATCGTCGAGGCCCTCGGCGGTGTAGCACTCCTCACCGCCGAGCGTCGCGTAGAACAGCACCGTCGCGCCCGGCGCCGTACCGATGCCGCCCGGCCTGCCGTCGTACCCCTGGCCGTTGCCCACGATCTTTGTCACCACGTTGGTGCCGTGGAGCGCGACGGCGGGATCGTCGGACTCCGCGGACCTCGCCTCGCCGCCGGGGCCGTAGCACAATGCGGGCTCCTGAACCCTGACGTCGGCTCCCTGCAACTCGGGAAGGCCCAGGTAGATTGCCGTATCCACCACCGCAATGGTGACACCCGCGCCGGTCACGCCCTGCGCGTGGACGTCCTCGATGCCATACCTATCGATGTACCACTGGCCGTCGGCGCCGTTAGCAGCGGCGGGACCTGCGATCGCGGCCCCAAGACCCACCAGCATCAGCCCGGCGGCCGCCACGCGTGCGCCGTGTCGAGGACGCGTCATGCGTCGAATGCCGATGAGGTGGACTGGGCAGACGATTGTGCGCCGGCGCTCACCGGGGCGGGTGCGGCAACTGACTCCTGCTGGTATTCGGCGACCTCGAGCGCGTGCGTCAGCTCCGCGGCAGCCTCCAGCGCGCCCGAATCGGAGGCCGTGAGCTCCTTCAGTACGTCGCGAATGGTCTGGTCCATGCCCAGCAACTCCTGCTGCGCCATGTCTGCCGCCTTGGATGCGCGGCGCGTGGCAGCGGCGAGAGCGGTAGCGAACGAATCGACCACGCCGCCGGTGGGCCCGTGATGGGTCGCAACATCGGCGGGGCGGGGAAACCCCTCCATGTCAGCGGCAAGCCCGGCGAGCGACGCCATGACCCTGTCGATCTCCACAAAGATGCGGCTCTGCGCACCGGAAGACGCCACCATCATCACCTCCACACACTGTGGGGGGCGATGAGCGAGCTCGCCGTACGTGCGGGCCGCTTGGCGGCCCCGCCCCCCATGGTGCCGCGCGCTCGCCAGGCTATCGCGACCGAGCCGACCCCAGCAACCACATGTCCATGGCGGGCACGGCACTCGCGGCCCCACACCCAGGCTGGAACGTGCCACCATGGGCGCATGACCTTCGCGTCCAGGCTCCCCTCAGGCGACGCCCGTGCGCCCCTGTCCCGTGGTGCGGCGGGCCAGCCACGCGCCGCCGTGGGTGACAGCGCATGAGCGAACCGCTGGGCGAGCGTCGCGCCATCGTCGGCAGAGAATCGTTGGTGCGGGAGACGATCGCCGGGCTCATCATCGTCGGCTTGCTCGCCTCCATCGCGTTTCCGCTGGCCAGCGACCAACGCAAGAAGGCCGTGGATGCGCGCGTCAAGCAGGATTTGACGGCCGTCGAGGAGTCGGTCGCCGAGTGGGTCACCACGTACGACGAGTTGCCGCCCATGCGTATCGATGGCACGGCCGTGTACCTGGACGACATCCAGATGGTGACGCTCCACGAGGGCACCATGCTGAGTGAGTTGCAGGGCACCTCGACCTCGACGTGGTGCCTCACGGCCAGGAACCCCGCTGGTAAGCACGCAGCTCACCCGGGTTTCCGCTACAAGGCGTCGGCAGAGAAGGTCGACACCGGCACCTGCTGAGCGGGCCCTAGGGGCCGATGCCGCCCCGAGTGGCCCTTGCCGCTTGCCGCCGT
>QKAX01000220.1 GCA_003246255.1 Demequina lutea | reverse complement strand
CAGGCCGCCGGCGCTCCCCTGGTGCCCGGCACGCCCGATCCCGTGCAGAACGCCGACGAGGTGCTCGCCTTCGCCGATCAGTTCGGCCTCCCCGTGGCCATCAAGGCCGCGTTCGGCGGCGGCGGACGCGGCCTCAAGGTCGCACGCACGCGCGACGAGATCCCCGAGCTGTTCGAGTCCGCAACCCGCGAGGCCGTCGCCGCCTTTGGCCGCGGCGAGTGCTTTGTGGAGCGCTTCCTCGACCGCCCTCGGCACGTCGAGACCCAGTGCCTCGCCGACGAGCACGGGAACGTCGTGGTCGTGTCGACGCGCGACTGCTCGCTGCAGCGTCGTCACCAGAAGCTCGTCGAGGAGGCCCCCGCGCCATTCCTGACGGACGAGCAGAACGCCCGCCTGGTCGAGTCCAGCAAGGCGATCCTTCGCGAGGCCGGCTACGTGGGCGCCGGTACGTGCGAGTTCCTGGTGGGCATCGACGGCACCATCTCGTTCCTTGAGGTCAACACGCGCCTGCAGGTGGAGCACCCCGTGACAGAAGAGGTCACCGGCGTCGACCTGGTGCGCGAGCAGTTCCGCATCGCCGCCGGCGAGCCGATCTCGGTGCTCGAGCCCGCGACGCGCGGCCACTCCTTTGAGTTCCGCATCAACGGCGAGGACCCGGCCAACAACTTCATGCCAGCCCCCGGCAAGATCACCACGCTCCGCTTCCCCTCCGGACCCGGCGTGCGAGTGGACGCCGGCGTGCGCGAGGGCGACACCGTGTCGGGCAACTTCGACTCGATGATCGCCAAGCTCATCGTGACCGGCGCGACCCGCGAGCAGGCGCTGCAGCGCGCCCGCCGCGCGCTCTCGGAGCTGACCATCGAGGGCATCCCCACCGTGATTCCGTTCCACCGCGCAGTGGTGAGCGCGGAGCCCTTCGTGGCCGCGGCCGGCCACCTGGGCGTCTACACGACGTGGATCGAGTCCGAGTACGCGGACACCGTGAGGGGCCTCGAGAAGGCCCCCGCAACGGCTCCGAGCGACGACGAGGCCGCGTCCGAGGCAGGAGCCACCGAACGCGTCATCGTTGAGGTGGGCGGCAAGCGACTCGAGGTCGTGCTTCCCGCCGCGCTCGCGCAGGCTGGCCGCGCCCGTGCGCGTGCGGGCGTGCCCCAGCGCCGCGCGAGCCGCAAGACCACCGCGGTCAAGGCATCGTCCGGCAACACGCTGTCGTCGCCCATGCAAGGCACCATCGTGAAGGTGGCCGTCGAGGAGGGCGCGACAGTCGCCGAGGGCGATCTGGTGGTGGTGCTGGAGGCCATGAAGATGGAGCAGCCGCTCACGGCTCACCGAGGCGGCGTGGTCAAACAACTCGCGGCGCAGGTTGGCGGATCCGTGACGGCGGGCGCCATGATCTGCGACATCGTGGACGCCGACGCCTAGCCTCCTCTCGCGCGAGCGAATTACGCAACGGACCTGTTGCATATTTTTGACACGGGCGGTCTCGTGGCCGTAGCCTCGGAGCAGTTAGGTAAGCCTTATCTGTCCCCCTTGGAGGCGCCGTGCTCGGCAACTACCTCATCGGCCTGCGCGAGGGCCTCGAGGCCTCACTCGTCATCGGCATCCTCGTGGCGTACCTGGTGCGCATCAGCCGCCGCGACCTGCTCGCGGCCGTGTGGACCGGCGTCGGCATCGCCGCCGCCGCGTCGCTCGCGCTGGGTGCGATCCTTACGCTCGGCCCCCAGGGGCTGAGCTTCACGGCCCAGGAGGCCATCGGCGGCTCGCTCAGCATCGTCGCCGTGGGCCTCATCACCTGGATGATCTTCTGGATGGGCAAGACGGCGCGCTTCCTCAAGCGCCATCTTGAGGACGGACTCGACAAGGCCATCGCCATGGGCAAGGGCGCGATCGTCGTGATGGCGCTGGTGGCCGTGGGCCGCGAGGGCCTCGAGACCGCCCTGTTCCTGTGGGCTGGCATCACCGCCGCCGGCTCCACCACAGCCCCCATTACGGGAGCGGCGCTCGGCCTCGCCACCGCGATCGCGCTGGGTTACCTCATCTACCGCGGAGCCGTGCGAATCAATCTGCGCACCTTCTTCCAGTGGACAGGTGTATTCCTGGTCATCGTCTCTGGAGGAGTGCTTGCCTACGGCGTCCACGACCTTCAAGAGGCCGGTATCCTGCCTGGCCTCACCACCCTCGCCTTCGACGTGAGCCACATCATCGCCCCCGGTTCGGTGGTGGCCACCGTGCTCAAGGGCGTGTTCAACTTCTCCCCCGCCACCACCGTGCTCGAGGCGATTGCCTGGGTTGCGTACGTGGTGCCCACCATGTGGCTCTTTGTGCGGATGGCATTCGCCAAGATCCCCGCTCGTCCTAGCCCCGCGGCAGCGCACGACGTTGCCGCGGCTCGCGCCTAGCGCCAGCCCTCCCCGCATCCCCGCCCGCTGAGGGCCCCTACCTAAGGACAGCCATGTCTCGACCTGCCCTTTCCACCTCCGCCCGCGCCGCAGCGGTGACTCTCGCCGCCGTGCTACCGCTGGCCGCGTGCGTGCCTAACGCGCCCGCCGGCAGCGAGTCCATCGCTGTGGACTCGTCCGACACCGCGTGCGAAGTGGCCACCACGTCGGTGCCCTCGGGCAACGTCGTGTTTGACGTCACCAACTCCGGCGGCGACGTCACCGAGTTCTACCTGCTGGCCGAGGACGGACTGCGCATCATTGCCGAGGTGGAGAACGTGGGCCCCGGCCTCACGCGCCAGCTCGTGGCACAGCTCGCGCCCGGCGAGTACGTGACCGCGTGCAAGCCCGGCATGGTGGGCGACGGCATTCAGGCCGCCTTCACCGTCACTGACTCGGGCGTGGAGCTCGCGACGGGCGACCGCGCCGAGCAGCTCGACGCCGCGGCCGAGGCCTACGTGCTGTACGTGCGCAGCCAGGTCGAGTCGCTCGTGGAGAAGACCGACGCCTTCCTTGCCGCATACACGGCGAGCAACGACGACGAAGCGCGCGCCCTTTACGCCGACGCCCGGGTGCACTGGGAGCGCATCGAGCCCGTCGCTGAGTCCTTTGGCGATCTCGACCCCAGCATGGACGCCCGCGAGGCGGACCTGGCCGAGGGTGAGGAGTGGACCGGCTGGCACCGCATGGAGAAGAACCTATGGCCGCCGGCCGAGGGCTACGCCGTGACCTCCGAGGAGCGCGCGGCCCTCGCCGAGCGGCTCGCGGCCGACACCGCCGAGCTCGCCTCGCGCGTCAACGCGGAGGACTTCAGCATCGACGCCTTCCAGATCGGCAACGGAGCGAAGGAGCTGCTGGACGAGGTGGCCTCCGGCAAGATCACGGGCGAGGAGGAGGCCTGGTCGCACACGGACCTGTGGGACTTCCAGGCCAATGTGGACGGCGCCGCGGTGGCGTTCGGCGTGCTCCGTGACGTGGTCAACGAGACCGACCCCGAGCTGGTGACCGAGCTCGACGAGCGCTTCGCGGATCTCAACGGGCTGCTCGAGCAGTACGGCTCGGTGGACGATGGCTTTGTGCTCTACACCGACCTCACCGACGAGCAGATCGTCGAGCTCTCGCGCGCCGTCGATGCGCTCGGAGAGCCCCTTTCCCGGCTGACCGCCGCGGCGGTGCTGTAGCCGTGGCCGACGCCGCCTCGCCTTCCCCTGGCGACAGCCCGCGTTCGCCCCTTGACGGCTCGCGCGGGCTGTCGCGGCGCGCGCTCCTGGGTGGCGCCGCCGCCGTCGCGGGAGCCGCGGCCGTCGCCGGGGGCGCGGGTTTTGCGGCGGGCCGAGAGACGGCCGGGCTGCCGGCATCGGCCACGTATCCGTTCTTTGGCGCGCACCAGAGCGGCATCGTCACGCCGCAGCAGGATCGCCTGCACTTCGCTGCGTTCGACATCACCACCGACTCGCGTGACCGCGTGATAGCGCTGCTGCGCCGCTGGACGGAGGCGGCCTCGCGGCTCATGACGGGTTCGGACCTGGGCTCGGGCGCCGCCGGTGGGTCGTATGCTGCACCGCCGGACGACACGGGCGAGGCGCTCGGTCTGCCAGCCTCGGGGCTCACCATCACCTTTGGCTTTGGCCCAGGGCTGTTTGACGAGCGGTTCGGGTTGGAGGACCTCCGCCCAGCGCAACTCATCGACCTGCCCGGATTCGCGGGAGACACCCTCGACGAGCGCTTCACCGGCGGTGACCTGTGCATCCAGGCCTGCGCCGATGATCCGCAGGTGGCCGTCCACGCGATCCGCAACCTCTCACGCATCGCGTTCGGAGACGCCGCCATCCGGTGGGCACAACTCGGCTTTGGCCGCACCTCGTCGACCACTCGGGCACAGGACACTCCTCGCAACTTCATGGGCTTCAAGGACGGCACGGCGAACGTGCGCGCCGAGGATTCCGACCTCATCGACAGGTGGGTCTGGGCCGACGCCGCGGACGGCCAGGCGTGGATGGCAGGCGGCTCGTACATGGTTGCCCGGCGCATCCGGATCCTTGCCGAGATTTGGGACCGCACGTCGTTGGGCGAACAAGAGGCGACAGTGGGACGCACCAAGGGCACCGGCGCACCCCTCTCGGGCGGCGCGGAGTTCACGGAACCCGACTTCGGCCGCCTCGGCAGCGACGGACAGCCCCTCATCCGACCCACGAGCCATGTGGCGCTCGCGCATCCCTCCGCACACGGCGGCGCGCGCATGCTGCGGCGAGGCTACAACTTCACCGACGGGGCCGATGCGCTGGGCAGGCTCGACGCCGGGCTGTTCTTCCTGGCCTTTGTGCGGGACCCGCGCGAGCAGTTTGTGCCAGTCCAGAACGCGCTCTCGTCCTCCGATGTGATGACCATCGACTACCTGCGCACCACGGGATCGGCGCTGTTCGCGGTTCCTGCGGGCGTGCCCGCCGGCTCCACGCTGGGCGACGGCGGGGCCTTCGTGGGAGAGGCGCTGTTCGCGTCCTAGCTAGCTAGATGCGGTCCTGCTCCGTGATGCGGTGCAGGCGGCGGGCGGTCTCAGCGATGGTGCCAGCCAGCGACGGGTACACGGTGAAAGCGTTGGCCACGTCGTCCACCGTGAGGTGATGCGTCACCGCGAGGGTCAACGGGAAGATGTGCTCGCCCGCGCGAGGTCCGACCACCACCGCACCCAACACCTGGCCCGTGACGGTGTGGCCAAAGATCTTGACGAAGCCCACGTCGATGCCCAGCATCTTGGCCCGCGGATTGCGCGACAGGTCGATGCGGGACACCTCGTAGAAGATTCCCCTGCGCTTGAGATCCTCCTCGGACGATCCCACGGTCGCGATCTCGGGCAGCGTGAACACGTTGGTGGCGACAGTCTTGAGTTCGATGGGGCTCACGGCGTCTCCCAGCGCATGGGCCACGGCGATGCGCCCCTGCGTGGCCGCCACTGACGCCAGCGGCAACACCCCCGTGCAGTCGCCGGCGGCGTAGATGCCCCGCACGCTCGTCCGCGAGACGCGATCCACGTCGATGTATCCCTGGGGGGTGAGGTGGACCCCCACCTCGTCGAGGTTCATCCCATCGGTGTTAGGCACCGAGCCCACAGCCATCAGGCAGTGCGACCCCTCGATGACAGTGCCGTCGGTCAGATGGACTCGTACCCCGTGACCCGTGTTGTCGACGCGGTCTGCTCGCGCGCCGCCCTTCACCGTCATGCCGCGCCGCGAGAACTCCTCCTGGATGTACGCGGCCGCCTCGGGATCCTGACCGTGGAGCACACGGTCGCCCGACGAGATGAGGGTGACCTGCGAGCCGAGCATCAGGTAGGCGCCCGCAAACTCGGCACCTGTGACTCCCGAGCCGACCACAATCAGGTGCTCGGGCAGCTCCTGGAGCCCGTAGAGCTGAGTCCAATTCAAGATGCGGTCGCCGTCCGGTTCGGCACCGCGCAGGACCCTGGGGCGAGCACCCACCGCCAGCAAGATGGTCTTGGCCGAGATCCGCCCGTCCCCCACCGCCACCGTCTCGGTATCCACCAGTTGCGCGTCGCCCCACACCACCTCGACGCCGTTGCGCTGAAGCCGCGCCTCGATGTCCGCGCTCTGCTTGTGTGCCAGCTGATTCACCCTCGCATTGACAGCCTTGAGGTCTACTGTGTGGTGACCGCCGCCGGTAGTCTCCGCTCCATGCTCGTCGCGAATCCCCAGTTGCGGTGCGCGATCGGCAATGGATAGCCACTCGGCGGTGGCAATCACAGTCTTTGACGGCACCACGTCGGTCAGTACGGCGTTGCCGCCCACTCCCTGGCGCTCAATGAGCGTGACCTCGGCGCCCGCAGCCCTCGCCACGAGCGCGGCCTCGTAGCCGCCGGGACCTCCGCCAATGATCACCAGATCTGCCATGGGCCCATCGTCCCAGATGGGGGCCCGCCACCGCGACGGGTGGCGTCTTCGCGGTCCCGCCCTCGCGCGGATAGGCTCAGTGCATGTCTGCTATCGAGCTCGCGGCCGAGGCCGCCCAGGTCATCGCCGAACGCACTGGCGTTCCCTCTCACGACATCGCCCTCATCTTGGGTTCCGGCTGGGGCGGCGCTGCCGAGCTGCTGGGCGACGAGGTCGCCTCGGTCGAGGCGGCGGACGTGCCTGGCTTCACGGGCCACGCGGTCGCAGGCCACCACTCGACGTTCCGCTCGTTCGTGACGCCTACCGGCAAGCGAGCACTCGTGCTGGGCGCGCGCCAGCACTTCTATCAGTCGCGCGACGCCAGCAAGGTCGCCCACGCGGTGCGCATGGCAGCCGCTGCGGGGTGCACGCAGCTCGTGGTGACGAACGGCTGCGGCTCGACAAGGCCCCATGTGGGTCCCGGCTCCGTGGTGGTGCTGACTGACCACATCAACCTCACGGCCGCCACTCCGCTCGAGGGCGCCACCTTTGTGCCGATGTCCGACGCCTACTCCCCGCGCCTGCGCGAGCTCGCGCTATCGATCGACGGCTCACTGGAGACCGGCGTGTACGCGCAGTTCCAGGGCCCGCAGTACGAGACGCCCGCCGAGGTCAAGATGGCCACGATCCTGGGTGCCGACCTCGTGGGCATGTCCACGGCGCTCGAGGTCATCGCCGCGCGCGAGGCCGGGCTCGAAGTGCTGGGACTGTCCCTTGTCACCAACCTGGGCGCGGGCATCGGCGA
>QKAX01000175.1 GCA_003246255.1 Demequina lutea | reverse complement strand
GAGCGCAAGCGCCTCGGCGCGGAGTTCACCTTGCAGGCACTTGAGCGTAGCTACTGGGCGCTTGTTGACCCAGACTCTCAGGCTCTCGGTGGGCGTCACTTGAGCTCGATGGCGGCGTTGCCGGACACGCACACAAAGGCTGTCCGGGAGAAGGCTGGTAGGCACGGCACCCGGATTGGTGCCCGCCACCTTGTTGTGCCCGCGCATGACGGTGGATTCTTCTCGCTATACAACGCGTTCGTGAGCCACCTTGTGTGGAGCAAGCATGACTCTCCACAGAGGCTGGTGCTTCCGGATTGGGATGCGGGGCGGCTTCTTGAGCGTGTAGCGCCCAAGGAGATCGTCAGCTATTGCTACAGCGGACCGCGTGACGGCAATCTCTGGAATCACCTCTTTGAGCCGCTGTACGACCTCACGGCGGAGGAGCTCGACGACGAGGATTTCTTGTGGGGCCACTCGGATCCTGTGCAGAACACCTTCAACGAGTCGCGCGAACCACTGCTCACCTACGTGCATGCGTTCCGCCTGTACCAAGACCCGGACTACCAGAGGATCCGCAAGCAATACGCGTCTGTCATCGCTGACCAGGTGCGGCTCAAAGCGAAGTATCAGTCTGAGCTCGATGAGCACCTCATTGACCGCAAGGCGGGGCGCTTCCTGATCGCCGCCCACGTCAAACACCCGAGCCACGCCGTCGAGCAGCCCGACTTTGCCATCGCGGATCGGCACCGCTACGTGGCGCTCGTGCGCGATGAGCTCAAGGAACGCGGTATTAGTGAGGCCAGCGATGATTGGGCCGTGTTCCTCGCGACTGAACAGCAGCGCGTGGTCGAGCTGTTCACTGAGGAGTTCGGTGACCACGTCATACGATTCCCCGACGTCGAACGCATTCCCACGACCACCGACCTCAAGTTCGACCAGTTGGACGAAGACCAGAAGATTGCCGACGGACACCAGTTGCAGCACATCTTGGCGCAGGACACCTCGCGTTGGTCGCCACGTCTTGCCTGGGAAGTCATCAGGGATGCAAAGGCAATGGCGTCGGCGGACGTACTCCTGCATGCCGTGTCGAACGTCGCTACGGCCGCGTCGCTGCTCGAACCGCGCGTCGCCATGAAGTTCGCACATGCCCAGTGACGTGAGGCCACGAGTGCCCGCTTCGCCAGCCCGACTGCGCCGGTGGTGGGCGGTCGTCGGCAGCGCCCGCCGGCAGGGCGCATGGTGGCAGAGCGAAGCCTTCGCGGTGGGGGCGATCGTTGTCGCGATTCAGTTCCTTGCGTTCGGCGGGTACTACGTGGGCCACACGTCACCAAGTGGTGACTTCCTGGCCTCGTACAACACTGAAGCGTTCGCATGGTGGCGTGACGGAGGCATCGGCAGCCCACCGGAGTGGGTTCCGTACACGTGGGGCGGTTTTCCCGCCGCAGCCCAGGTTCAGAATGGGTCGTGGTACCTGCCGATCGGCATCTTTGTCGCGATGGGCCTTTACAGTATCTCCGGAGCGGCTGTGCTCCAGGCCCTTCACGTTGCTGGGGCGGGCCTGGGCCTGTACCTGTTGGCGCGCCGCGGTGGCATGGGCAGATTTGCATCGACGGTGGGATTGGTGGGTTATTCGTTCACCACCGGGTTCTTCACCGAGGCGCCGTACCCCGACATTGTGAGGGGTTTCGCTTTGGTGCCCTGGATACTGCTATGTCTTTCTCCACTCTGGCCATGGAGCAGGTGGTGGTCAATGCCGGTCGGCGCGCTGCTGCTGTGGCAGGCGGCCGTGGGGATCTATCCGGGTGTGCTGGTAGCTATCGCGTACGCGGGCCTTGCGTGGGTGGTCTTCTGGCAGATCTCGTCGCGGGCGCCCTCGCGGGACTTCTTGCGACCCCTCGCGCTTGCAGCGGTAACAGCCTGCGCATTGACCCTGCCGAAGTTTCTCCCGCAACTTGGCTTCAATACGATCGCGCGCGGGGAGGTTGCCGACCTTACGGTGTTGTCGCCAGCAACTCTCGCAACCCTGGTGCTGCCGAGCTACATCGGGTTGCCTGGCGTGTACTCGCTGAACCTGCTGTTCGTGCCAGCGGCACTGCTCATCGTGGTGCCCTTTGTGACGCTATCGCGTCAACTTGCGCGAGCTGCGGTTGCCGCAATACTCACCGCGCTCGCGTTGGGGGTGCCGCAAAGTCCGCTGCAACCGATACTTAGTTGGTTGCCGGGTATCGCCTCGAGCCGGTTCCGATTGAATGACTATCTTCCGATCCTGTTCGCCGCAGGCGCCCTCTTGGCCACGGTGGCTGTGGACCGTCTCTTGGCGGGCAACTGGAGCACGAAGCGATCTGTGAGCATGTTCGTTAGGTACTCCGCGACGCTCCTACCGATCATGCTCGCTTCCGTGGCCTTGGTGTTCGGCAGGTTCCGGGAGGGCAACTGGGTGCCAACGGCAGCGCTGCTCGTGATGAGCACCCTGTGCGTGCTTGCACTTGCGGTGTCGACGCGTAGCCGCGCGACGTCGCTGCGCGTGCGTGCCGCTTGGGGAGCGGCCCTCGTGGTGATGACGGCTGCGTCAGGTTTGGTACACGCGCAAACGGTGCGCGAACTGTGGAATGTCGACACGGTCCAGGCACAAGAGTCCTTGTGGGGAGAGACCTCAGATGAGCTAGTGAGGCACTACGTCGACCCACGAGGAGTGCAAAGGCCCGGCCGCGTGCCTTTGCCGCTGGACGATGACGAAGCACAGCTCTCCAGGAACTACTTGGCCGCGTTCTACACGGGTCAGTTTGCCGTGGGGGGCAACTTTGTCGTGCATGAGTCTGCTTCCTTCGTCGAGGCGGGCGCCGCGCTGAGGAATCCCGCTACCAAGGTCGACGCGAGTGCCCTTTGGAGTGCCGCGGGCGTCCTCATCACTAAGCCATCTACAGGCAGTGGGATTCCGCCAGCCGCCGTCGTGACCGCATGCGCTGAGACGTCGATGTGCGACGCGTTGGCGGTGACACCGGTCGAATACGACGGCGCAGGTGCTTTTGCATATGACGTCGTTGCAAGCCGTGACCAGACGGTGCTCGCGAATGAGGCCTTTTACCCGGGTTGGCAAGTCCTGTTGACCGCCCCGGATGGCCGGTCGACCTTGACAGAGGCCAGGCTTGGCCCCGCTGGAGTCATTGAGTTCGACGTGCCGCAGGGGGTCTGGCGCGTATCGATGACCTACCACACGCCCCTTGGCCGAGCAGGGATGTGGGCATTCTGGTGTGCGGTAGCGGTGTTGGTGTTCAGTCTTGCTTTGGGCGTTCGGGCTCGATGCCTCGGGACAGGTCGAGAGCTTCGTGCCGCTGGGCAGTTGCGGTTGGGTGCATCCCGCCCGCGACAGTGACACCTGTCGCGCAAGTGTCGCGACGGTCGACCTCGTGCGTTGCCTCGCAGTGCGCTCGCTGCGAGGGCGCTGTGTCGACGATTCGGTCCCGAGTCACGAGCCCCGCCTGTGCTCGCAGTGCCCGCCTTGGGGCTGTGGCGCGGCGTGCCCCACATCGGAGTGCTGCGGGGCAGCGCAGTGGACCTTGCACACGCGGTACGTCCCACGCGCGCAGGTCTCTAGCACCGGCACTGCACTAACATGTATGAAGTCAAGCCACTTGGGAGTCAGATCAATATGGTCAGCAACGAACTGCGGATCGCGATGGATAGTGTGCGCCAATACGGTGCCACGCATCTCAAAGTCGAATTCGAGGCAGAAGGAGCTTCCAGTGCCGATGCTGAGATGATCGCTGAGATTGCGAGCACGGGCGAACTAGGTCTGGTCGTGAAAATCGGAGGCTGTGAGGCGGTTCGCGACATTCGAGAGTCGCTCGAGCTGGGGGCAGACAGCATCGTCGCTCCCATGATTGAGTCGACCTTCGCCGCGAGCAAGTTCGAGCGAGCAATCACCAATGAAGTGGCGGCGGCAGGGCGAGCTCGGCCAAATGTTGCGTTCAATATGGAATCGGTTGGGGGGCTTGCCATCCTCCCAGATCTCCTGAATGAACCCGTGGCCAGCCGCCTCGATCGCGTCGTCCTTGGCCGAACGGACCTGACGGACTCGTTGCGATTGACCTCAGCAGATATTGAAAGCGAAGTCATCGAGGGCCACGCACGGCGGGTCTTCACCTTGGCAAGAGAGGTCGGAATGTCGACCACGTTGGGTGGGACGATCACTCCGGCGTCGGTAGGATTCATTGAGCGTCTCGACGATCTGGTGGATTCTTTTGAGACCCGAAAGGTTGTCTATGCCGTAGCCGACGCCCCCGACCTTAAGCAGGCGATAGAGGCTGGCGTAAGATTCGAGCTGGCATGGCTCCGATTCAAGGCGGACGCGATTGGCGGGCTGAGCCCTGCAGAGGTCCGCAGGACGCAACTGGTGGCCGCGCGCATCGGCGCTGTGGAGTAGGTCTATTGCGTCCCGGCTAGTCTGGCCACGGCGACTGCTTCCGGCGCCGCAGCGCGGTAGCGTCCCTGCCCACGGCCTCATCCACGTCGTTCGTGAAGTGAGCTCCGCGACCGTGACTCAAGTCGACAGGTAGGCCTCTCCTCCGTGCTTGATGTACGAGAACTCTGCCACGTCAAAGTCAAACTCGGTGTCAATGTCGATGCCTTCAATCTGGTTCAGCGTGTAGAGCATCGGTGACATGCCGAGGACGTTCTTGCGCTCGATCATCGTTGCACGCGCCAAGACACTAACGGCGAAGTTGAGATAGGTAACGTTCGGTAGATCCTGCGAACGAGGCTGATTGAGTGGATCGTAGTTAAGCGGCACGCCGTCCTTCAGCAGAAACTCGCGAACCTCCGAGACCGTATTGACGGAGTCGTACTGGGGCGCGCGCGAGTGGAATGCTTCGATGACTGAGTTGATGGTCGCATCTCGGACGAGAGGGCTAGTGCAGTTGGCGTAGACAACGGTGTCGGCCGCCAACTCGGTCGCCATGAAGCGGTAGACCTCGCTCATCGGTGCTGCGCTCGAGGCGAGGTCCGCTGGGCGCCGCCGCACTGTGCAACCAAGACGTTCTCCTATGCCCAGGATCTCGTCGTCATCGGAACTGAGGACCACATCGTCGATTGCGCGCAACCGCATGAGCTGCTTGATCTTGATCTCGACAAGAGTTGAGTCCGCAAAAGGCTTGGTGTTCTTTCCTCGAACCCGTTCAGAACCTCCACGTGCCGCTACCAAAGCCGCGACGCTCATAACCATCCTCCATTTGAGTATCTGCCACCGACCCTCACCGTGCTGAGAAGCGCTCGTCATCTCCTCCCGCGCTGCAACACCCTCCGGGTCCACAAAAAACGCGATTGCTTCAGTCGGGCCTCTAGGGCCTCGATGGCCGCGGCGAGTGCCTCCTCCCGGGCCGCAGCCTGCGCCATCGCCTCAGCGAGGTGTGCCTCCTCCCGGGCCGCAGCCTGCGCCATCGCCTCAGCGAGGTGTGCCTCCTCCCGGGCGGCAGCCTGCGCCATCGCCTCAGCGAGGTGTGCCTCCTCCCGGGCGGCAGCCTGCGCCATCGCCTCAGCGAGGTGTGCCTCCTCCCGGGCGGCAGCCTGCGCGACCGCCTCAGCGATGTGCGCTTCTTCGCGGGCGGCAGCCTGCGCGACCGCCTCAGCGAGGTGAGCCTCCTCCCGCGCCGCAGCCTGCGCCAACGCCTCAACTCCAGCGCCGGGCGTCTCGGAAGCATGCGGATCCGCGAACCCCTTGGGCGCGGCCAGAGCCGCCTGGGCCTCATGCCACAACACTTCAAAACGTACTCTGTCATTCTTCAGACCCGTGATGCGGAACACGAGATCGAGAATGTCTGGGTCTGGGCCAAGGTTCACGAGGTCAGCGATGCGGTCAATGTAGGGAGCAAGGAGCCCACGTTCCAGTGCGTCTCTGGCCCGCAAGTTCTGGGTGAAGAGCGCCCGGAAGTACTGCCCGTTGTATGAGGCGGCAGCGCCGGCTGAGTCCTGCTCCCGCAGTTTCGCAACGATGTCCTGTTGCCATGCGACCTGCTCCGCTACTTGGCTCACAGCGAGCGGGTCAATGAAGTATCGGGGAAGCCTCTGGGCCACGGGCCACAAGAGTTTGACCCCCGGCTGCGTGATTCCCACGACCACGTTGGGCGTGCCGTCGTATCCGAAGAAGTGACCGCGGAGCCACTCACTCGAGAACAGGTAGAGGTCCAGCACATCGAGCGAGCCGAGCTGGCTCCGTATCGTGGCATCGTCAAGCCACCTCTGCACTTGCACGCCATCTCCGAGCCTTCGGCTTAGCTCTGCCTCGACTTGCTCGGGT
Source organism: Demequina lutea (assembly GCA_003246255.1). GTDB lineage: Bacteria > Actinomycetota > Actinomycetes > Actinomycetales > Demequinaceae > Demequina > Demequina lutea_A. Next base: position 906 of record QKAX01000175.1, on the reverse strand, counting down.
GATACGACTCCACGCGGATCATGCTTGATAACGATCCTGGTCAGATTCGCGGACAGCCCAGCATCAGCAATCGCATCGATCACGGCCGCATCCCTGCGAGTCTGGTAGACGCGGGTGTTACCCCAGTATCGCATCGCCACAAAGAGGGTGTCTTCATCCGTGGCGGGCGGGACCTGATCCAGGCCCGAGACGCGTTCTGCGACCATCAACCAAAGTCGCCGGATCGACTCCAGCGGAACGACGTGGACGGCCCTGGGGGCGGCCGCTAGTTCAGACTCCCACGCGGCGTCATGAAGCTCCCAACCGAAGTACACCACGTTGGACTGCGTCAGGTCGATCCCAGGTGGCCAGATAAACCCATTGCGAAGCAGGTCGGAGTAGTACCAGAGCTCGTCGTAGGTCGATGTCGTGAGGATCTCTGTGACAGCGTCCTGGTCCGCATAGCTGTGAATGAGTACGGCGTCGAAGTGATGCTCCTGGAGATCGTCGCTGGTGATTGACGTCACACCGACTTCTGGTGCAATCGAGTTGACGACGCGCGCGCCAGCGTCGGACTCGCCATACGCGAGCAGGTAGTAGTCGGCTTCCGGGTACGCGTGGGAGTACGCCAATAGGTGCAGTCCGAACGTGGCCGCGTTGGCACGTGACAGCATGAGGACTTTGGGACGCTCGACACTCACATGCTGACGATAGGCGACGTGGTCGGGCACGGCAAAGTTGAGCGGTGGTGATGTGCTGCGCAGCGGAGACTGTGCGCGTGTTCCTACCCCGCCGTGCGAATCAGCGTCGCTTCCCCCAGGTCGAGCGCGGCGCCGGAGCCCCCCGCGTAGATCTCCACCCGCAGGTTGTCGTGCACGGATGCGTTTGTCAGCGTGACCGTCACCGGCGTCCACTGGTCGCCCACCG
>QKAX01000199.1 GCA_003246255.1 Demequina lutea | reverse complement strand
ATTCGACCGTAACTGCGACAAACGTCCTCTGCGCGCGTTCTGCGGATGATTTCACCCAAACGTCACACGGCCTTGACCAAAGCGTGACGTCCGGGACTCAACCGTGCGGCGGACGGTTCGTCCGGACTACTCGCCGCGCAGCCAGCGCCTGCGGGTCTCGAGCCCGATGATCTCCGCGAACAGGCGGCTCGACTCCTCGGTGCCCTCGCCTGCGCGTTGCATCGCGCCACGCAAATCCGCGATGCGGCGTGTGAGCTGCCCCTCCCACACCTTGCCCAACACGGAGAACGCGTAGTCGCCGAGCGTCTCCGGCTTGTCATGCGGCAGCGGCGTCACTGCGAGCCCGTTCACAGTCGAGGCGAGTTCGTCTCCCGCCTGCTCAAGCACCCGGTCAATCCAATCCGGGCCCGCCGCACGCACTCCCCCCGCCGCGGCGATGGCGGTGAAGAGCGCACGATACTGCGGCACCGCGTACGCCTCGGGGGCGAGTTCGTCGGCCACCGCAAGCGCACCCTGGTGGCTGCGCACCACATCGGCCGCCTGCAGCATCACGCCGAGCGACAGCGCCTCGGCCCTCGCGACAGGGTCGCGGCGGTCCGGCCTCGCCTGCGGCGCGTGTCTGGCGCCGACGGGAGGGGTGGCCGAGGCGTCGGCGTGGCCAGGCTGCTGAGGCGAGCGAGCACGGTGCACCGCCGCCAGCACGGTGTCCACGTCCATCCCGAGCCAGCCCGCAAGGCGGCGCGAGTATTCGGGCCGCAGCGCACCGTCGCGGATCTGCGCGACCACGGGAGCCGCCGCCCGGAGCGCGGCGACGCGACCCTCCGGGGTGTTGAGATTGTGCACTGCGAGCTGCGTGCGAATCACAAACTCGAATAGCGGTGTGCGCGCCGCCAGCAGCGATCTCACGGCCTCGTCTCCGCTGCGCTGCCGGAGGTCGCACGGGTCCATGCCATCGGGGTCGACGGCAACGAAGGTCTGCGCCAGGAACTGCTGATCCAAGGCAAAGGACTTGAGCGCAGCGTTCTGCCCGGCCTCGTCACCGTCAAAGGTGAACACCACGCTCGCTCCGCCGGACCCCACCTTCAATTGCGCGCCGCCGGTGTCACCCATCAGGCGCCGCACCAGCTTGACGTGCTCCTCGCCAAACGCTGTGCCGCACGTGGCCACGGCGTTGGTGACGCCCGCAAGGTGGCACGCCATCACGTCGGTGTAGCCCTCGACCACCACTGTGGTGCGTTCCTGGCGGATCGCCGTCTTTGCGACGTCGATGCCGTACAGCACAGTGGCTTTCTTGTAGAGCTGGGTCTCGGGCGTGTTGAGGTACTTGGGCCCCTGATCGTCGTCGTAGAGTCTGCGCGCGCCAAACCCGATCACGTCGCCAGTGACCTCGCGGATGGGCCACACGAGGCGCCCCCGGAAGCGGTCGTAGAGGCCGCGGTTGCCCTCGGAGAACATGCCGGTAGCGCGCAGCTCGGCATCGGTGAAATTGCGTCCGCGCAGGTGATCGAGCAGCGCGGACCACCCCTGCGGCGCGTAGCCGACTCCGAATGACGCGGCGGCCTCCCTGTCGAAGCCTCGGCCCATCAGGAAGTCGCGACCGATCTTCGCCTCGGGCGAGCCGAGCTGCGCCTGGAAGAACTCGGCGGCAATGCGATGCGCCTCCAGCAGGCGCCCACGCGCTGGCCCGCTCGGTTCGGGCCGCGTACCGCCGGACTCGTAGCGCAGAGTGACGCCCGCGCGGGGCGCGAGGTACTCAACAGCCTCCACAAAGGTCATGCCGTCGAGCTTCATGAGGAACGAGATGACGTCGCCGCCCTCGCCGCATCCAAAGCAGTGGTAGCGGCCGATCGAGGGACGCACATTGAAGGACGGCGTGCGCTCATCGTGGAAAGGGCACAGGCCCTTCAGGGTGCCCACTCCGGCGGGCTTGAGCGCCACATGCTCGCCCACGATCTGCTCAATCGAGGCGCGTTCGCGGACCGACGCAATGTCGTCCCTATTGATCGTGCCCGCCACAGCACACACTTTAGGCTCCCTGTGGGCTCGCGAAGGCCCTCCGGGCTCCGCCGGTGGCGGACACGGAACGCCCACGGCGGGACTCTAGGTAGGCTTGGCGGCAGCTACGAAAGGACGTGCTGTGAGGGTAGACGCCTTCCTCGCCGACTCCGCCGAGGTCGTCAACAACAAGATCTACGCGCTGGGCGCCGGGTGGAACACCATCTTTGTGCGAGCGTTCCCCGCGATGCACCGCCGCCTGACAGTGGCGGCAGTTGTCCATGTGCCATTCACCGAGACCAACGTGTCGCACCGCTTCGAGCTTCGCCTCGAGACCGAGGACGGCAAGGTGTACCCGATCGGCGCTCGCCGCGGCGAGGACGGCCAGGTCGAGGCCATCCACGCCATGGGAGGCGAGTTCACGTTGGGCCGACCCCCGCTCCTGGTGGACGGCGACGAGCAAGTCGCATGCTTCGCCTTTGCCGTGGACGGCCTGCGGTTCGAGCAGGCCACCAAGTTCTCGTGGATCGTGTCGGTGGACGGCGAGGAGTCGACCCGGCTTCCGATGCGCGTCCAGCTGTCTCAGCAGTAGCGCGCCATGGTTGACGCCTACCTCGGAGCCGTGTACCCAGGAGTGCTCGTGGCGACCGCGGTGCTGTTCCTTGCTGGGGCAGCAAGCCTCGCATTCGTTCGCACGCACAAGGCGCTGACGTGGGTGGTCACCGGGTTCTACCTGGTCACAGTGATCGAGGTAGTGGTCATCATCGGCTCGCTGTTCAGCGGCGCGATTCCCGTGGTGATCACGGTGGGGTACGCACTCGCGGCAGTGGCCCTCTTGCCGCTACTTGGCATCGCCCGACTTGGCGCACCCGAGGCCGCCGATGGGGATCCTGAACGTCCCGTGCTCCAACCCGACCAGATCGCGCGAGTGGATGGCGCGGCCGCCATGATCATCGGCGTGGCCGCCGCCGTCGTGGCGTGGCGCCTGGCCGAGATCCTGGCGGGTGCCGCATGAACCCCATCGCGCGCATAGCGCTCATCCTTGCCTACTCGGTGCTCGCGCTCGCCGCGCTGGGACGCTCGTCGTACCAGATCAGCACCAAGTTCTCGGAGGCGCCGCTCGCCTACTCGATCTCGGCAGTCTCGGCCGTCATCTATTTGGCGATTGCGGTCGCGCTGTGGCGCGGCCTGCACCGTGTCGCGCTCGCCGGCTCGGCGATCGAGCTCGCGGGAGTGCTGACAGTGGGCACGTTGGGCTACATCGAGTCGTCGTGGTGGCCGGACGAGACGGTGTGGACCGGGTACGGCTCCGCGTACGGCTGGGTGCCGTTGCTACTGCCGATTCTCGCGCTGTGGGCCCTCCTCGTCGACCGCTCGCGCCGCAACCAGCGCCGAGTCGCGCCTGCCGCAGACGCCTCGTAGCGTCGGCCGCCCTCCCTACTTCTTAGCGGGCTTCACGACGAAGCGGTGATGCCAGTCATATGCCGACTTGTCGGTGAGGGACGCCACCTGATCGACCGCCACGCGCAGACGCTCGCCATCCGAGGCTGACTCGCGCCACGAGGCTGCGAAGTGCGGCTCAAGGGCCTCGGCTCCACGGTCATGGAGAGCATGGACAAGTTCGACGAGGCGCTGGCGTTGAGCGCGGTACGAGGGCTTCTTCTCGCGCGGCGCCATCAGGAAGTGCACGGCGACGCCCTTCAACAGCAGCATCTCGTGCACGATCTCGGGCGGCACCACGAGCGACGCCCCGTGACGAGTGAGCGGGCCCGGGCCGTATGCGGCTCGGGTGGCCTCGGCGATAGTGGTGACCATGCGCCCAATGAGTTGGCTCGTCATGTCCTTGAGCGAGGCCAGGGATCGGTGCGAGCCGTCATACTCCTCGACCCACCACGGCTGCGCTCGCAGGCGATCCAGTGCCGCCTGCAACTCGGCTGGCTCGCCGCGGCCGTACCACTCGCCCACGTGCTCAAACACACGCTTGGCTCGGCCGGCGTCCCTCAAGAGGCTCAGCGATACGTCGTTGTGGACCACCGCATCCTCGACGTCGTGGACCGAGTACGCGATGTCGTCGGAGGCGTCCATCACTTGAGCCTCGAAGCTGGGGGCACGATCGGGCGCGCCCTGCCGTAGCCACGCAAACACCTCGAGATCGTCCTCATACACGCCAAACTTGCGGGTGGGACGGCCGTCCGCGCGCACAGGCGTCGCGTTCTCGCGCCACGGGTACTTGACGGAAGCGTCTAGCGATGCGCGCGTGAGGTTGAGCCCCACGCTCGCCCCCGTACGCGGATCCCATGTCTTGGGCTCAAGCCTGGTCAGGATCCGCAGGGTCTGCGCATTTCCCTCGAAGCCGCCGATGTCCTTCGCGGCCTCGTCGAGCGCACGTTCGCCATTGTGTCCAAAGGGCGGGTGCCCAAGATCGTGAGCAAGGCACGCTGCGTCCACGACGTCGGGATCGCAGCCCAGCTGGGTGCCGAGCCCACGTCCCACCTGCGCCACCTCGAGCGAATGCGTGAGACGCGTGCGCACAAAGTCGCCACTGCCGGCGCCCAGCACCTGGGTCTTCGCGCCGAGTCTGCGCAGCGCGGCCGAGTGCACAATCCGCGCCCTATCCCGCTCGAATGGCGTGCGATTTGCCTGCTTGGGCGGCTCGTCGACAAAGCGCTCCATGTCCTTGTCGCCGTATCCCGACCGCACCTCGCTCATGAATCGATGCTAACCGCACACGAAGCGAGCGGGGCTCGACGCGGCGCGCAGTCGCCCCAGGTATCCACTTATGACGGCGCTGGCCGCGCTGCGTTGGGCCTCCCCTACTGCCCCGTCCGAGCGATTCCTGCGACCGGGCTCCGCAGCCCGTGGGATCGGCGTGGGCGCCGTCGAGCTCGGCTCGTGCTGGTACACCTCGTCGTCCGTGCCGCCGCCCCCTCCATCGCGCATCGCGTCATCCGCCAGATACCGACAGCTCGGCCTCGCGAAGCCGCTCCTCCAGGTCAGGCGTGATGTCCTGCGTGTCGAGCCAGCCGTCTGGGCACGAGGGCTGGCGGGGCGTGCCCTGTCGACCTCGTGGACCCTCGGCTCCGTCGCCCGGGTATGGGGAAGTGAGGTCCATGGAGTCGAGGATGCCCCTCAACTCCGCGAGAGACTCGACAAGGCCAAGGCTCCTGCGCGTCTCTCCGCCGACCGGATACCCCTTCAAATACCAGGCCATATGCTTGCGAATCTCGCGCATGGCGCGGCCCTCGTCGTCGTCGAAGTGTCCCACCATGAGCTCACCGTGACGATAGATCGTGTCAGCCACGTGGCCCAGTCCAGGTCGCACGCGCTCGGAACGCCCCTCGAATGCCGCCTGCAGGTCAGCGAACAACCACGGTCTGCCCATGCAGCCACGTCCCACCACCACGCCGTCGCATCCAGTCTGCCGCGCCATTTCCACAGCATCCTCGGCGGCCCAAATGTCGCCATTGCCCAGCACGGGGATCGTGCGAATAGCGTCCTTGAGGCGCGCGATGGCGGACCAGTCGGCGGTGCCGCTGTAGTACTCGGCGGCCGTGCGCGCGTGCAGAGCAACCGCTGCTGCTCCCTGCTTCTCCGCGGTCTTCGCGGCCTCGAGATAGGTCAGGTGATCGTCGTCGATTCCCTTGCGCATCTTCACCGTCACGGGGATGCCGTGGGGCTCCGCAGCCTTCACCGCCGCCCGCACGATGTCCCTGAACAGGTCGCGCTTCCACGGCAGCACCGCTCCCCCGCCCTTGCGCGTCACCTTGGGCACGGGGCAACCAAAGTTCATGTCGATGTGATCCGCGCGGTCCTCCTCGGCGATGAGCTTGACCGCCGCGCCGATGGTCGCGGGATCAACGCCGTAGACCTGCACCGACCGGGGAGTCTCGTCGGGGTCGTGCGCGATGATGCGCATGCTCTCAGGGGTCCGTTCCACGAGCGCGCGCGACGTCACCATCTCTGCCACATACAGCCCGCCGCCGTTCTCGCGGCACAGTCGCCTGAACGCGGCGTTCGTGATGCCTGCCATGGGCGCAAGCACCACGGGCGTGTCCACCGTGACGGGGCCGATCTGCAGTGGTGGCAGCAGGCGCTCTGGGGCTGGGGCGGGGACAGTCATGCCTTCTATTGTCGCCGACGCCCCGCGCACCTGCGCACGGCCGCGCCCCTACGTGGTGAGGCGCGCAATGGCCACGGCCGCGTGAGCCGTGACAATCGCGTTTCCTTCCCCTCGCTCCGTTGCGCCGATGCCGGCCAGGAAGGATGGCGTCGTGTGCCACCCGCGCGCCCACGAACCGTCGGGACGCCGCCAGCTCATGAGCAGATCGATGGCGCGCTGCGCGCGAGGATCAGTCACCGGGTCGTCGTGCGCCACTGCGTGGATGATGTCCGACAGCGTGAGGCGCCAGTCAGTGGGGAACGCGGGGGCTGTCCATCGGTGGAGGCCGTGGCCCGGCGCCGAGAGCGGCAGCACCGACGTCCCGTCGCGCGTGAAGGCGAGGCCCCGCTCCAGCAGGGCCTCCCGCCCCACCTGAAATGCCTCCCAATGTTCGACGTCGGCGCCGCGGGACCAGGCCTCGGTGGCCCGCGTGACTCCCACGAGGCACGAGGTGGAGGCGAAGCACCCTCCATAACGAGTGTCGAGCCCGTGTCCCCACTCCCCCGCCTCGCGCCGATGCTCGCCAGCCACAGCCACCTGCTGGTACCACGTCAACCACTCGAGCTGGGCCGCGGCCAGGTCCCCGCGGCCGGCATCGTGGAACACGCGCGTCGCAAGCCCCACGTAGCATGCGAGCACTCCGTACGGGGTGCCAGTTGTGGTGAAGTACCCGTCGTCGGTGGTGGCCTGTTCCTCCAGAAAAGTGATCCCGTGGTGGATGGCGTCCACGTCATGGTCAAGGCCGAGGTCTACCAGGGTCTTCACGGCCCACAGCGTGGGGACGATGCGCTTCACCTCATCACCCTCCGGCCCCCAGGATCCGTCGCTGAGCTGCCGCGCCAAGGCGCCGGCAACGGCCGGATCGTCGAGTACCTCTCGCTGCGCCGTCGCGGGTCCAGCCACCCAATCAGCGTCGATCCCGGCGCGCCACAGGATCAGGGCAGAGGCCGGATGAGCCGCATGCCTCAGCCACGTCCAGGTGCGCGCCAGATCGGGCGCGACAAGGCCTGTCATGGAGCGAGCCTGTCATGCGCGCACGGGGCCAGACAAGGGCAACGCCCGCCCGAGCGGCTGGGGGATCGCTCGGGCGGGCGCG
>QKAX01000166.1 GCA_003246255.1 Demequina lutea | reverse complement strand
CGATCCTAGCGACGGCGCAGGCCCCAGCCCACGAAGGTCCACCCCACCGCCTGCACGAGCACGACGTAGAAGAACGTGAACGCGAGGCCCGGCCGTTCGCCGGCTGAGGCGTCCACGTACATCGCCACGAACGAGATCGCGTTGCTCACCAGCAGGATCGCCGCCGCGAGCGCAAGATAGCGCCACACGGTGGCGCTACGGGTCAGCGTGCGCCTCTCCTCCACCGCCGACGCCGACGGCCCTGGTTCCTCCCGGTACCAGGACGGCGGGACGGGCCGGTCCCGTCGCGGGATCTCGGGGATCAGTTCGTCGTCGGGGGTCACAAGGCAACGGTACGCCCGCGTCGCCCGTAGGCTTCTGCCCATGAAGGCCCACGGATACGGACTCGCCACGCTCGACGGTAGCGGCAACACTCTTGACACCTGGTACCCCGCGCCCGCCCTCGGCGAGGCGCCCGCCACCCCCAATCCCCCCCGCCAGCTCGAGGCCGCCGTGCGCTCCGACGAGCTGCGTCACACCAGCACCGAGCTCAAGCTGGTGGAGATCGAGACGGACGACGCCCCGGAGACTGTGAGCGACGCGTATCTGCGCCTCCACCTCCTCTCGCACCGCCTGGTCAAGCCGCATGGCATCAATCTCGACGGCATCTTTGGGATTCTCCCTAACGTGGTGTGGACCTCCGCCGGGCCGTGCTCCTCCGACGGCTTCGAGCTCACCCGCGCCCGCTTCCGTGCGTTCGGCAAGCAGCTCACCGTGTATGGCATCGACAAGTTCCCGCGCATGGTCGACTACGTGCTTCCCAGCGGCGTGCGCATTGCCGACGCGGATCGCGTGCGGCTTGGCGCGCACCTGGCCGAGGGCACCACAGTGATGCACGAGGGCTTCATCAACTTCAATGCCGGCACTCTTGGCACGTCGATGGTCGAAGGCCGCATCTCTGCCGGCGTGACAGTGGGCAACGGCTCCGACATTGGCGGCGGTGCGTCGATCATGGGCACACTGTCCGGCGGCGGCAAGGAGGTCATCACGATCGGCGAGCGCTCGCTGCTGGGCGCGAATGCCGGCTTGGGCATCCCCTTGGGCGACGACTGCATCGTCGAGTCGGGCCTGTACGTGACCGCCGGCTCCAAGGTCACGATGGTGGGTCAGCAGGACGCCGACGGCAAGCCCGTGGTGGTCAAGGCCCGCGACCTGGCCGGCAAGAACGGCATCCTGTTCCGCCGCAACTCCATGACAGGAGCGCTCGAGGCAGTGGTGCGCGAGGGCGTGGGCATCGAGCTGAACGCCGCCCTCCACGCGAACTGATGAGGGTCTCCGGAGCCATCGTCGGCGTCGTCGCCTTTGTGGGCGTGACGACGGCGGCGGTTCTGTGGGGTCCCTCGCTGCACCTCGACACGCCGTCGGCTGAGGGCGACCCGACGAACTGGTGCACAGTCACGGTGGATGGGGAGGCGCAATACGGGCTGTCCCCCGAGGGTGCGAACAATGCCGCCCTGATCGCGGGCGTGGCGTTCCAGCGCGGGTACGGCGTCAACGGAGTGACGGTGGCGCTCGCGACTGCGATCCAGGAGTCGGGGCTACGGAACCTCGACTACGGCGACAGGGACTCGCTGGGACTGTTCCAGCAGCGGCCATCGCAGGGCTGGGGCACCGAGGCGCAGGTCACCGACCCGTACTACTCCACCAACATCTTCCTCGACGTGCTCGCGCGCGTGGACGGCTGGGAATCGATGCGCGTGACAGATGCCGCGCAGGCCGTGCAGCGCTCCGGCTTCCCCGAGGCGTACGCGGATCACGAGGCCGAGGCGCGGGCGTGGGCACGTGCCTTCACCGGGGACCCGGCCGCCGTGGTCGCCTGCGCCTTCACGGGGAGGGTGACGACCTCAGCCCAGGACTTCGCCGCACGGGTGGACGCAGACCTTGGCGGCTCCTACACGGTAGACGTGTTAGGGCTCCAAGGAGCCGAGTCGCTGCTGGGCGTGCGCCCACTCGAGGCCTCCGAGCAGACCTTCCACGCGCTCCAGTCATGGGCGATCGCCACCGCCTCCACCACTGGCGTGACGTGGGTGGACAACCGGGGATCGCTCTGGCTGCCCACGGGAGCGACATCGGTGGGCGAACCCACGCCGGCGTCGGCCGCCTACCCGGGGGTACGCCTGGCCGTCACCACCGGCTAGCGCTGCTCCATCGGCACGTAGGTGCGCTCCACCTCGCCGGTGTAAATCTGGCGAGGGCGCCCGATCTTGGTGCGCGGGTCGTTCATCATCTCGCGGTAGTGAGCGATCCAGCCCGGCATGCGGCCCAGCGCAAAGAGCGGGGTGAACATCGGCACTGGGAACTTCATGGCCGAGTACAGCAGACCCGTGTAGAAGTCCACGTTCGGGTAGAGCTTGCGCTCCACGAAGTAGTCGTCGCTGAGCGCGATCTCCTCGAGGCGCTTTGCCATGTCGAACGTCTCGTTGTTGCCGCCCAACTGCTCCAGCACCTTGTCGGCAACGCTCTTGACCACAGCGCCGCGCGGGTCGTACGACTTGTAGACGCGGTGGCCAAATCCCATCAGGCGGGCACCCTCCGCCTTGTCCTTGACCTTGGCCACGAACTGCTCGATGGTGTCGCCCTGCTCCTTGATCTGATCGAACATGCGCAATGCGGCCTCGTTGGCGCCGCCATGCAGTGGCCCGGAGAGGGCGCCAATGCCAGCGGAAACCGACGCGTAGATGTTCGCCTGCGACGAGCCGACGATGCGCACAGTGGAGGTGGAGCAGTTCTGCTCGTGGTCGGCGTGAAGGATCAGCAGCAGGTCGAGCGCGCGGCGCACCGTCGGATCGATGTCGAGGTTGCCGTCGGGGCCCGAGAACGCGATGCGCATGAACTCGTCCACGTAATGCCCGCCCGGACGGGGCTCGATGAGCTCGCCTCCCGTCACGCGGCGCTGCAGATAAGCGATCACGACTGCCGTCTTTGCAAGCAGCTGCACAGTGGCAAGTTCGATCTCGTACTCGCCACGTCCCACCGACTCGGGGTAGAACGTGCTGAGCGCGCTCACAGCGCCGCTCAGCACCGCCATGGGATGGGCCGATCGGGGGAACGCCTCCAGGAAGGTCTTGATGCCCTCGTGCACGTGCATGTGGCGAGCCACGCGGTTGTTGAACGCCGTGAGCTGATCCTGCGTGGGAAGGTCGCCGTGAATGAGCAGGTACGCGACCTCGAGGAACGTCGAGCTCTTGGCGAGCTGCTCGATGGGATAGCCGCGATAACGGAGGATTCCCTGGTCGCCGTCGATGTACGTGATGGAGGACTCGCAGGAGGCGGTGTTCATGAACCCCGGGTCCACCGTCACGAGCCCGGTGGTCGACAGCAGGTTGGCGACTGACAGCCCATCGTTGCCGATCGTGGCTCGCTCGATCTCGAGTTCACTTGCCGAGCCGTCGACCGTAAGCCGAGCGTCGGTGACCTGGGACATGTCTCCTCCTTTGAAGCGCCGTCGCCACTGTGCCACAGACTGGCACTTGGCACCAAGTTTACTGTTCGTTGACGAGCCGCGCGGCGGCCGACGCGATGTCCGCGTCGCTCGCCGTGAGGGCCACGCGCACGTGTTGCGCGCCCTCGGGGCCGTAGAACGCGCCCGGGGCCACCACGATGCCCCGCTCCGCGAACCAGGCCACCGTGGCCCACGCATCCTCGCCGCGAGTTGACCACAGATACAGGCCCGCATCGGACGCGTCGATCGTGAAGCCAGCGCTGCGTAGGGCCGATGCGAGGGTCTCGCGGCGCGCGCGGTACAGCTCGCGCTGGGCCGCCACGTGCGCGTCGTCACCCAGCGCAACGCGCAGGGCCTCTTGCACCGGCCACGGCACCATGAAGCCCGCGTGCTTGCGCAGTTCGAGCAGCCGCCCGATGATCGCGGGATCGCCGGCCACGAAGGCCGCGCGGTAGCCCGCGAGGTTTGACTGCTTGGAGAGCGAGTACACGGACAACAGGCCGTCGTGAGTCTCCCCCGCCACGCGCGGATCGAGGATCGAGGGGGCACCGGAGGCGGCGTAATCCTCGGTCCAAGCCAGCTCGGCGTAGCACTCGTCGCTAGCGACCAGCGCGCCGATGTCCCGCGCGGCAGCGACGATCTCCCGAAGCTCGTCGACCGACGCCACAGCGCCCGTCGGGTTGGACGGCGAGTTCACCCACACGAGCTTGACCGAGGTGTCGCCACGCCACTCGTCAACGCTCGTCACTGCACGCGGCGTCGCCGCCGCGAGGCGCGCCCCCACGTCGTACGTGGGGTACGCGATGGCCGGGTGCACCACTGTGTCGCCGGCGCCCAGCTCCAGCATTGCTGGCAGTAGAGCCACCAGTTCCTTGGAGCCCACGGTGGGCAGCACGCCCGCAGGATCGAGCGCGGGGACGCCACGGCGTCGTGCGTACCAGGCCGCGACGGCCTCGCGCAGCGCGGGCGTGCCGTACGTCTGCGGGTAGCCGGGCGCGTTTGCTGCGTCACGCAACGCGTCGGCAACCACCACCGGCGTGGGATCAACTGGCGTGCCAACCGAGAGGTTGATGACGCCGTCAGGGTGTTCAGCCGCGCGGCGCTGAAAGGGGGTCAGCGAATCCCACGGGAAGTCGGGAAGGGCCGAGGCGAAGAGGCCCATACGACCTACTCGACGTTCTGCAGGGGAAGCGCCTTGATGATGTCGTGGTCGTGGGCGATCTGGCCCATCTTCGCGGCACCACCCGGCGAACCAATCTCGGAGAAGAACTCCACGTTCGCCTTGTAGAAGTCAGCCCACTTGTCGGGGACGTCGTCCTCGTAGTAGATCGCCTCGACGGGGCACACGGGCTCACAGGCGCCGCAGTCGACGCACTCGTCGGGGTGAATGTAGAGCGAGCGCTCGCCCTCGTAGATGCAGTCCACGGGACACTCGTCGATGCATGCCTTGTCCTTGACATCAACACACGGCAAGGCGATGACGTACGTCACGTTGGCTCCTCGTCTTCGATCATGGGGAATCTGCTTCATCCTAGCGCCGCAGGGGCGCAGCACTAGGACGCCGGTTGGCACACCAACGCGTTATCGGGGCGGTACGTCCACGTGAACGGATCGTCGTCCTTAGCGATGGAGCCGTCAAGGAAATACACAGTGCGCTTGTTGGTGATGGTGAAGCCATCCTCGCCACGCGGAGTGGCCTCGCAGTCGGGCGCCGAGCTGTACGTGGTGCCCGCCGGCCGGATGTTCTGATGCCCCGAATCGGTGGTCTGCACTGTGTAGTACGGGGTGGACCAGATGTCCACATGGACGCGGCCGTCCTCTACGTACGAGTTCAACACCGCCGCATACGGGGTGTCGTTGGTGAAGCGCACGTTGATGGATCCCAGGTAGATAGTGGACTCGCGCCCCGCGGGGTACCGCTCAAACCACACCGAATGCGGACGGAACTGATTGATGTCCCAGCCGGCAAAGTACGCGGCGTTGTACGTCGTGGTGGCCATCTGGGACAGGCCGCCTCCCACCCCCTCGGTGTGCACACCGTTCTCAATCACACCCGAGGAGTAATAGCCATCGGCGATGGTGATGGGGCTCAGCACATCTGTCAGGTTGAACTGTTCGCCTGGAAGGAGCACGGTGCCCGAGACCTTCGAGGCGCCGTGGATGAGGTTTTGCGTGCGCACCCAGTTGTTGGTGAGCGGAGTGTCAAATGCCGAGATCCTGGTGGTCAGGTCCGCCACGTCGAGGCCCTCGCTCGGAGGCACTGGCTCCGTGATCACGTACGGCAGGGCGTTGGTGCGCGACGCGCGCTCGGCGGCCGTCAGGATCGACTGCGCCATCGCCTCGGCGTCGAGCTCCCGGCCTGGCGCGCCCTGATCCACCACCAGCATGTGGTTGGCATCGAAGGTGAACGACGCTCCACGAGCTGCGCTGTTGAGCGCCGGTTGCTGAGCCAGCAACCACTCGGTGAGCGCGGGACCGTCCACGCTCAGCGCGTAGGATCCTGCGTCTTGCGCGACCGAGGCGAAGGGCGCCCAGTCGCTGGCGTCCACATCGACGTTGCCATTGGGACCCACGAGGTGCAGCGGGTGAGCAAAGTCATGGTTCATCACCTGATCCGCGAAGGCCTCAGCCTTGGCGCGCGTCCATGCCGGCTGCTGCGTCTCGCCCACCGCCTGAATCGTGGAGGCCGCGGGCCATTGCTCGACCACGGCGTCGGCCGTGGCGTTGGTATCGATCGACACGTACGGGTCGCCGCCCTCGACAGACGCCTGCGTGCCATCGAGGGTGACCACTGCGTCGGACATCTCGCTGTTGAGCGCCGCCGCGGCCGCCTCCATCGCTGGCGCGAAGGTGCCCCGATCCACTGCGACCACCGGCGTGACGTCGGCTCCGCCCGCGAACCGCGCGATCAGACGCTGCGGGTCGAGGGAGAATCCCACGACCTTCGCGCTCGTCGCCTCGACGTCGAGGCCAAGACCCGCCTCGGCGGGTGCGATCTCCACAGCGCGCTCGGCGGCCGTCAGCGTGAGCGGCGTGGAGGCAATCGACGCCTGTACCTGGGCGAGGGTGGCCTCCACCTGGTCCGCTGACTGGCCCGAGACATCCACACCCATCACACTCGCGCCCTGCGGCGCAGCGGTGCCGGCCCAGGCCTGTGCGCCCACGTAACCACCCACCACCACCGCGAGCCCGATGCCGAGGCCTGCGGCCACACGTGCGCCTCGCCTCCGCGGCCTCGCGGGCTCGGCAACGCGGGGGTGCTGGTGCTGGGCAGCGGCGGGGTCGTGATGCTCGTCGAGCCGACCCGGGATCCCCGTCGCGGCGTCGGGTTCGATCCCTGCAATCTCCGCTGCGAGGGGGTCAATCCCGAACTCGACTTCCGCTTCCGTGTCACTGTCGCCGGCCTGGGTGGCTGGCTCAGCAGGCTCGTCGATCGGCTCGGTGATCGGCGTAAGCACCTGGGTGGGCGCGTCATCGTCGCTCGCAACTGACTCGGCGGTGTCTGCTGGGGAGGGCGCCTCGGCCGCGACCACTGCCAGCGCAATCGTGGCATCGTCGGCCGCTGCGGCGTCCTCAGGCTCAGGCTCAGACTCAGACTCAGACTCAGACTCAGACTCAGACTCAGACTCAGACTCAGACTCAGACTCAGGCTCAGGCTCAGGCTCAGGCTCAGGCTCAGGCTCAGGCTCAGGCTCAGGCTCAGGCTCAGGCTCAGGCTCAGGCTCAGGCTCAGGCTCAGGCTCAGGCTCAGGCTCAGGCTCAGGCTCAGGC
>QKAX01000048.1 GCA_003246255.1 Demequina lutea | reverse complement strand
GCCAACGAGATCGTGTTCCCCGCGGCCATCCTGCAGCCGCCGTTCTTTGACCCCGAGGCCGACGCCGCGGCCAACTTTGGCGGCATCGGCTCCGTGATCGGGCACGAGATCGGCCACGGCTTTGACGACCAGGGCTCCAAGTACGACGGCACCGGCGCGCTCGACAACTGGTGGACCGAGGCGGACCGCAGCGCCTTCATGGAGCGTGCGAATGTGTTGATCGAGCAGTACAACGGCTACTCGCCCACGCAGCTCCCTGACGAGTTCACAGTCAACGGCGCGCTCACGGTGGGCGAGAACATCGGCGACCTGGCCGGCGTGGAGATCGCGCTGCGCGCGCTGCAGATCGCGGTGGGCAAGCCGCTCGCGGAACTGCCGCTGATCGACGGGCTCACGGCCACCCAGCGGTACTTCATCGGCTACGCACTCACCGAGCGCACCAAGCGCCGCGACGAGGCCGTCAAGACGCAGATCGCGACCGACCCGCACTCGCCCGAGGAGTTCCGCATCAACGGCGTGGTGCGCAACATCGACGCGTGGTACGACGCATTCGGCGTGGCCGAGGGCGACGATCTGTACCTCGCCCCCGAGGACCGCGTGAGGATCTGGTCCTCCTAGCCGTGCGGGGCGGCGCGCCTACGCAAGCGTGAGCGCGCCGCCTGCACCGCCAGTACCACCACCGCGATCATCACGAGCGTCGAGCTCACGGCTGCTGGCAATCCCTCGGCCGCGGCTGTCGCCGAGGTGAGGTTGAAGGCCGTGTGCCACAGAGCGGCGATCAGGATGCTCCCCCTGGTTCCGCTGTACATCGCCACCAGCACCACCGAGCCGCACGCCAGGCCGAGCGCCCATCCCACCGTGCCAGCCACCCCAAAGCCCCTGAACGACGCGACGATCCAGAACAGGGGCGCATGCCACAGGGCCCACGGCAGGGCTGTCATGAGGCCCGCCGCGAGCGGGCCACGGGTCCGCAGCACCTCGTGCGCCATGAAGCCGCGCCATCCGATCTCCTCCCCCCATCCGTTCACGATCAGCACGTAGGCCACCATGAGTGCGAGCGGCATGGCACCCACGCCCGAATAGGTTGCGAAGTCGCTCGCGGCGGGAGGCTCGCCCCCCGTCACCCACGCCGCCACGAACGCAAGGAGCGCCATCGCGGCCGTGCCCACCACGATCGCGTACCACCACCACGCGACTCGCCACCGGGTCGCCCTGCGCCACAGCTCCGCCAGGCCAGTGCGCCCGTCTGTGGCCGCCGTCACCACCACCGCCGCGATCGCCGGGCCGAGTAGGCCGGGCAGATGAGTGGGCCATGCGAGTCCCGCGCGGGTCACGTCACCCCGCAGCGCAAGCGGAATCCACCACGACCACGAGATCCCGCACGCGAGCGCGTAGTACGCGGCGAGCCGACGCCACCGAGTGCGAGGGGGTGCCTCGCCGAGAGCTACCATGCCGCCATCGTCCGGACGGGGGGTCGCGCTCGCAAGGGACCTACGGCTGCCACGCCGCAGCCCGCGCGGTAGCGGCGCGCGGCGTGCACTCGCATCAGCGAGCGCATCGCCTCGCGCGCCGTTGCGTTTCTGCGGCTGCCCGCCACGGTGCGCCCCGATTCCGAGGACAGCACGCGCTCGTCCCCCGCCATCGGCACGGCGCTCAGCGCCGCCAGCACAGGGCTACCGGGCTCGTGTCGCTCGCCTCCGTCGCCCCAGAGCGCTGTGCCCTCCCCTGCCGGCGGGCTGACCTCGTCGTCGCCTACAGTCCAGGTGCCCGACGGCTGACGGCCGCATCCCGGACGGCCATCGCTGGACTTGGCCGCGGCATCACCGTCGCCGGCGAGGCACGGCATCGTGTCCACGAGCGACGCTGCACCCGATGCGACCCACGCATCGGTAAGGGCCACGGACCCATCAGCCGCCGTCACCTGCAGCGTGACCCACCCCGCTGAGCCCCGCGGCCACGAGACAAGGGCGCGGCCAGCGTGCACCCTCGTCTCGAAGACCCCGTCGCCGTCGATATCCCACGCTGCCGTGGTGCCCGGCTCGTCCGAGGAGCCGACGGTGGTGAGCTCAAGCGCGTCGCCCGGCACCACGTAGGGACCACCGGACCACGCGTGCGGAAGGGCTGCGGCGTCGGCGAGTGCGGCCGCGAGGCCGCCCACGGGCGCGTCGAGACGCTGGACCCTGACCGAGCGGTTGTCGGCGGCTCCCGTCCAGACGGGCACGGCGGTCGCGCCCGCGCCATCGGAAGAGCCCAGCCACACCACCTGCGACGACGCATTCCAGCGCGCCGCGAGGGTCACGTCTGCGGCAGGGAGCCACGGGGCATCGGGCCGATGCGCGAGCTCGGTGACCGCGGCGTCGGGCCGCTGGCCGGACACCAGCAGGCGACGCTCTAGCGAGACGCCGTCGGCCGCAACACGCTGCTCGATGACGCTGACCCGGGCCCCAGCCCACGCCGCGGACGAGCCCACCGCGTCCCGCACCTCCGCAAGCCCTGCCTGCCCTCCGCCCGACGCGTCGATCATGACGGCCACGTCGCGCGCGCTCGGCCCGGACGAGCTCGCCCCGAACGCCCCAAACGTGGCCACGTACTCCGCGAGCGCCCGGTGGCCCGAGGGGTTCAGGTGGTACCACTCGTCCATGTGTGCGGAGTCGAAGGCCTCGAGCATCCATCGGTTCGCATTGCGCACGGCCGGGCGGGCATCGGGCTCGTGCCCATCAAAGAGTGCTGCCGTGCCGTCCACAAGGGTCACCTCGTTGCGCCCCGCCGCCGCGTTCGCACGCTCCACGGCGTCGCGCTGCGCCACTAAGGCGGCGGCCGACATCTGCGCGAACCTGGCGCCCACGTCGATCTGCAGCGGGGCGCCGCCGACAAGGCCCGTGAGCGTGAGCGAGTCGTTGACCTCGAGCTCGGGGTACGCGACGTAGGCGACCTCCGCGTGACCCTCGGTGCGACGGTTGATCTCGCGCAGCACCGCGGTAACCCTGTCCGAGAGGTCCGTGTCGATGCGTTTCGAGGCCGAGTCGATCTGGCGCGCGCACGTGCCGGCGTTGCCCAGGACGAGGCACTCGCGCACCAGATCGGGGAAGCCCAGGTCATTGCCGCCGACAGTCAGCAGCACCAGATCGACGTCGGGGTTGAGCGCGTCGACCTGGGCGTGCAGCCACCGCTCGCAGGTCACCATCACGTCGGCCGTGCCGTCGCCGACAGGATCACGGTGCACCGCGGCCACCATGTACTCCTCGGTGGCGGGGGCCGGCAGGCATCGATCCTGAGTGCGTGCCCAGTCGAGGTACGGCTGGTCGTCAAGCGGCGCATCCAGCGGCTCGGGCTCCGGGTACAGGAGCAGCCGAGAGTCACGCATGTCGCGGTCGTGCAGCACCGCGTCGGTGGTCGACGCCGAGCAGGCCCTGTTGAGAAGCGTCACGTCGTAGCCGGCGCGCCCCAACGCGTCGGCGTACTGGGCTCCCCACGCAGCCGTGCTGCGGCGGCACCGCTCGGGCCCAAAGTAGACCTCGTTGCCGGCCTCGTCGCGTGCACCGTTGCCCGCCGTATACGAATCCCCCATCAGCACCACCGTGAGCGGCACACTCGTCGCGGGCGCCTCATCGGCCGATGCAGGGACGGCCCCGAGCAGGACGAGGACGGCGCCGACGCCGACTACAAGAAGTGGCGCAGCGCCGCGGGCCTTTGCGGACGCACGCACCGGACTTACCCCCGGAGAGCAGGAAGGAACCGAACTCTTCGACGGTAAAAATGTGTCCCCCACCTCGGTAGCCCCAGAAATGGGGTAAATGTCCGAGTTGTGGCGAAGCCCACACGCGTGCGCGGCGTGTCGTCGCGCCCCCGTCCCACCCCGCGCTCATGGGAGACTGCGAGCATGCCGCCCATCGCCATGCCCTCGATCGTGTTCTTTGAGCCCCGCATCCCCGAGAACACCGGTGCGGCCATCCGCCTCTCCGCTGTGTCGGGCGCGCACCTGCGCCTGGTGGAGCCGCTGGGCTTCACCTTCGAGGAGTCAAAGCTCAAGCGCGCCGGCCTGGACTATCACGACCTTGCGACCATGACGGTGCACCCGAACTTTGACCACCTGCTGGCGGAGCTACCCGAGTCGCGGATCTTCGCCTTCACGAGCCGCGCCACGACGCGCTACACGGACATCCAGTACCGCGCCGACGATCTGCTGCTGTTTGGGCCCGAGCCCACCGGCCTGCCCGACGAGGTGCTGGACCACGAGCGCATCACGGAATGGGTGCGCATCCCCATGATTCCGGGCAGGCGCTCGCTCAACCTCTCCAACTCCGCGGCGATCGCCGTCTACGAGGCGGGTCGCCAGTTGGGCTTCGCGGACCACATCTAGCCGCGGCTAGCGCATCGCGCGAATCTTCTCCGCGGTGAAGCCCAGCGCGAGCAGCACGCCGCCGATGAAGGCGAAGCTCACAAAACGTGGCACCAGCGCGTTGTCCACCACCAACTGCGAGATCGCGATCGCGACGGACGTGACCGCGGTGCCAAGCAGGGGCGCGAACCACCCGCGCCACACGCCCACCACGGCGAGCCCCAGCGCCGCAACCGCCAGCACCACGGGGCGCATGAGGTTTCCCGGATCTACGGCGAGGGCGATGTAGCTGGGCACCAGCGCCATGGCCAGGCCGGGCATGAGCGCCGTGTGCGTCCGCACGGTGTCACGCGCATGCAGCCACCACACACCAAAGCCCACCAGCGTCACGGCAGGCACAGCGGTGTACGCCTCGATCACGTCGATGCGGGCGGCGGCAAGCAGCAACACGGTCGCCGGCGTCACGACGCCGATGCCCACCCAGCGCGCCCAGCGAGGCCCTCCGACCATGCGCAGCGCGAACCACGCGACCGACGCGAGCAGCAGGGCCACGCCGGCGAGCGCGAGTCGCCCGGTGGCCGCGGGACCCACGATGGATATGAAGGCCAGGAGCCACGGGGCACGCAGGGCGGGATCCGGATCCACCTTGGCCGCGAGCATCAGCAGGGTCATGGTAAGCGCGGCACCCGTGCCCCACACCGCGGCGGCGCCGTGCGCGAGGCCCAGCTCGGCGATGCCGTTGCCCAGCGCGAAGCCGCCCAGCAGCGGGGCCGCGGTGGCGAAGCCCAGACCCGCCAACGAGCCGCGCGGCGCCCGCACGGCGGCGAACAACACCGTCGCGGCGAGCGCTCCGAGCGCGATCGCAAACTCCCACGAGGACGTCACCGCCCATGTGAGCGCGGCGAGGCTGAGGGCCACTCCCTGGCCGCGCCCGAGCCCCGATCGGCCGTGCCATCGCTCGCCCGCCTCGACACCCACCACGCCCAGCGCCCCGAGCGCGATCCAGCCCACGGGCCACGCCACAAGACCCGCGGCGAGCACAAGGCCGCCCACGGCGATCCACGCCGCGTGACGCCACGCTGCTGGCCACGCCAGCAGTGCCGCGACGAGCCCCACCAAGGCGGCAAGCTCCCACGGCGCCCAGCCGATGTGCACGCCCGCGCCCGCATCTGACCAGGCCCGCGCGGCCGCGTGCAGCGGCAGCCAGAACGAGGCGGCGGCGCTCAGCATCACGAGCGAACCACCACCGAGCACCCACAGGCGCCACTGCCCCGCGAGGAAGCGCGCGGTCCAGGCGACGATCACGGTCGCGGCGACCACGGCGGCGACCGAGAAGCGCGGATTCACCGACCACAGCGCGGCGGGCGCGATCAGGCTCCCCACCGCGATCGTGGGCATCGCCGCGAAGCGCGGCCACCGCACCGAGGCACCGGCGCCGATGCCCACCATGACGCCAAGCGCGCCCAGCAGCGGCCACCGCGGCTGCGCGTCCGCGAGGCGCGTCAGGGCAATCGCGGCGTGGGCGGCGGTGAGACCCACCGCGGCCCACGCGACGGGCGCCGATGCCGCCCTCAGCAGCGGCGCGCGCGTGGCACCAAGCGCGAGCAACAGCGCGCCCAGCAGCACCGCGCCGGACCACGGTGCACGCGGATCCACGGCGAGCAATGCAGCGTTGGCCGCCATGACGGCCAGACCAACCAGCGAGGGGGTTGCCGCGAGCGCTGCCAGCGGCGCTCGCCGCTCAGGAGCGGCGAGCCTCGACGCGACGACTCCGCCGATCCCGAGCAGCGCCAGGCTCACGACGCCCCACCACGGCACGCCCGCCGCCCAGGGGTCCCTCGCCCACACGTCGGAGCCGGGCACGTAGTTGGTCGCCAGCGCACCTACGGCCCCGGAGATCGCCATCGCAACGCCCGCAACGGCCGCCGGGATCGAGCCACCGGCCACCCAGCGTCGGGCCGGCCCGCGCACGGCGAGCGCGACAGCGAGGGAGGCGACCGCAACCCCGGCGGCCGTCGCGAAGGACCACGCCTCGTCGCCGGTCACGCGCCACGCGGCGATCGGAGCGAACCAGGATATGGCGAGCACGGCGCCCGCCGCCGAGGGCGCATAGCGCCACGAGCCGGCGATGAGGGCAAGCGCGACCGCCACCGCCGAGGCGATGGCCCAGGCCAGATGAGCAGCGGACTCCGGCTCCTGAGGGCCACCGAGCGCAAGGCCGGCCGGGACGGCTCCAAGAAATGCCACGTAGAGCCCGGCGATGAGCAGAGGCCGCTGCATGCGGCGACCCCACGCACGCCAACCCGCCCAGGCGACCGCGGCGCCCGCGACCATGGCCGCGCCGCCCTCGCCGCCGTATGGCGCGACATACCGAGCGAGGCCCCCAGCCGTCATCACCACCGCGAAGGCCCACACTCCCGCGCCAAAGTCGGCGTAGGCGCGCCGCATCTCGGCATGCGGTTCGCCGCGCGCGAGCAACCACAGCGCGCCCGCGGCCACCAGCAGGGCGCCACCGTGCAGCTCAGGCAAGCCCCAATACCAGCCCTGGAAGAGATCGCCGCCGGAGCGCACGATCACGCCGAGCGTGGCGCTCATGGAGGCCACGATCGCCACCAGCGCGGTGGCGATCGCGCCTGGCACCAAGCCGTAGACGCCACCGCGACGCCACGCCGCGGGCGCTCTCCACAGCGCCGCCGAGGCCGCCGCGAGGGCACCCGTCAACGCGAACTCCCAGGCCGAGGATCCGCTCGGCGCCAAGTTGAACGTCACGAGTGGCGCGAGTGCCGTCACGAACGCCGTCAGCACGCCCGACGCCCATCGCGGGCGCCACCAGGCCACCGCAGCCACAGCGGCGAGCGAGAGCGCCATCGCGACGGCCGCGAGGGCTGGCCGCTCGGTGAGGCGCGAACTCAGGCCCAGGGCAAAC
>QKAX01000182.1 GCA_003246255.1 Demequina lutea | reverse complement strand
AGCGCTCGCCGATGCGATCGAGGCCTCGCCAGCGTTCGCCGAGACGGAGGTGGAGTGGTTCTCTGACGGCGCGATCATCGACACCAAGGACGTGTTCGACGGCGCGTCGCAGGAGGCCACGGACGCCGTGCAGAACCTGCGCGAAGCGCTCGTGCCCCAGTTCCTGGACGGGACGGGTGCGACTGGCTACGTGGGCGGCTCGCAGGCCGACACCATCGACTTCACGCGCCTCATCATGGATGGCGTGCCGTGGGTGGCCCTGATCGTGCTCGGTGTGACGTTCAGGTCGGTGACCATCGCGGCCACTGCGATCCTGCTCAACACCCTGTCAACTGCCGCTGCGTACGGCGTGCTGGTGATGGTGTTCCAGTACGGCTGGGGCGCCGACCTGCTGGGCATGCCCGTGGTGGGCGGCATCGTGCCGTGGATCCCGGTGTTCCTGTTCGCCGTGCTGTTCGGTCTGTCGATGGACTACCACGTGTTCCTGCTGAGCCGTATCGCCGAGCGCTTCTCGCAGACCGGCAACGCGCGCGACGCCGTGGCGTTTGGACTCTCGCGCACCGGCTCGCTCATCACGGGCGCCGCACTCATCATGGTGGCAGTGTTCGCGGGCTTCGCGCTGGGTGACCTGGCCGAGTTCAATCAGATGGGCCTGGGTCTCGCGGTGGCCGTGGTGCTCGACGCCACGGTGGTGCGCTCGCTGCTCGCCCCCGCGGTCATGGCCCTGCTGGGCCGCGCCAACTGGTACCTGCCGTCGTGGCTGCAGTGGCTCCCCCACCTCCAGGTGGAGGGCAACGGCTACCTCGACGAGGCCGACGCTCGCAGGGACCTGGACAAGCAGCCGGCCCTGGTCTAGGCCCGCCGACGCCCACGGGGCCGCCGCGCATCCACCTCGCGCGGCGGCCTCGTCTGTTGTACTGAATCTCTCGGCCCTATGCTCAGAGGCGACCTGAGGGGGAACACATGAATGGGCCGGCGGCTCCTGCGAACTGGTACCCGGACCCGAACCAGCCGGCGATGCTGCGGTTCTGGGACGGGGCCCAGTGGACTCACCACACAGCTCCCGCGATGGCACCGTCATATGCGATGCCCCAGGCGACACCGTCGGCTCCCGACCTGGGCCCGTCTCACGGCCTGCACTATGTGCTGCCGGTGGGCCGTTCACCGCAGGCGGTCGCCGCACCGTACGTGGGACTCGTGGCCGTGCTCGTCTGCTGGGTCCCCGTTCTGGGACTCGCGGCAGCCGGCGGTGCCACGTGGCTCGGAGTCGCCGCTCTCAAGAGGGCCCGCACAGGGGGCCACGGCTCGGGGCGCGCGATTGTCGCCCTTGTGTTTGCCGCCTTCGCCGCCGTGGCGAACCTGAACGCGACCTACAATCTCGCGTTCGGCGGGTAGCCGGCCTACGCCGCGCCGAAGCGCTCCGCCACCTCGCGAATGGACCGTGCGGAGGCCTCGAGGCCCGCACGCTCGGCGTCGTCCAGGGGAAGGTCAACGCGGTGCTTGATGCCGCTGCGTCCCACCACCGCGGGCAGCGACATGCACACCTCGCCCACGCCCGGGTAGTCGATGAGGGTAGAGACGGGCAGCACGCGGTTCTGGTCCTGCAGCACGGCCTCGACAATGCGGGCGCCGGCAACGCCGATCGCGTAGTTGGTGGCGCCCTTGCCCTCGATGATCTTGTAGGCCGAGCGGGTCACATCCCGGTGGATGCGCTCCTGCACCTCGGGCGTCATGACCACGCGGCCGTCGGCGTCGTGCCAGTCCTGAAGCTTCACGCCGCCGATGCTGGCGGAGGACCACAGCGCCACCTCGGAGTCGCCGTGCTCGCCAGCGATGTACGCGTGCACGTTGGAGACCGCCACGTCGCATTCAACCGCGATCTGGTGACGCAGGCGCGAGGAGTCCAGCACAGTTCCGGAGCCGAACATCTGCTGCGGGCTCATGCCCGACTTCTTGAGGGCCGCGTACGTCACCACGTCCACGGGGTTTGTCACCAGGATGTAGACCGCGTTGGGCGAGACCTCGATGAGCGGCGGGATGATCTTGTCCATCAGGCCGATGGTGGCCTCGGCAAGCTCGAGGCGGCTCTGGCCCGGCTGCTGCTTGGCTCCCGCGGTGATGACCACCACGTCGGAATCGGCGCACACGTCCACCTGGTCCGAGCCGATGACCTTGGCCTCGTTCATGAACTGGATGCCCTGCGCGAGGTCGAGCGCCTCGGCCTCCACCTTGGCCTTGTTGATGTCGTACAGCGCAACCGTGCGCGCGAAGCCGCGCATCAGGCCCGCGTAGGCAAGCGTCGCGCCCACTGCACCGGCGCCGATGATCGAGACCTTCGAGGTCTTGGGTTCCATGAGGCTGGGGGTCCTTTCGGTGAAACCGTCGGGCTCCAGCCTAGTGCCGAGGTCCCGCCGCCGACGGCCCAGGTCCCGGTTCCGCGGCGGGACCTTACGAGGCGTCGCGGGGGTGCCGGGGCTCGGGCCGGGCGCCGCTTGTGCACAAGTGACTGCGAAACCACGAGCCGCGCCGCTCAGCGACGCGCTGGACCCACTTTCGCAGTCACTTGTGTGCGGGTGGGGAAGGTGCAGCGGCGGGTTGCACGCAGCGCGCGCGACCGGCCGTGGGAGGGCGACCTACAGCTTGGACAGCGCGCTGAACCTCAGTGCGATGCGCTTCACGCCGTCGGCGCCAAAATCCACCTTCACCACGGCGTGCTGGCCGGCACCCTCGGTTCCCACGACCTTGCCAAGCCCAAACTTGTCGTGCGTGACGCGGTCGCCCACCTCGAAGCCGATGTCGCCGGCCGGGGCACCCGGGGGCGACGGGGGCACGCGGCGCGTCTGCACGGCGCCCGCGCGCGAGTACGTATTGCCGTCGCCGCGATCCTGCGAGCCGCCGAACGAGCTCGACCAGCCACCGGCACCCCGGCGCTCCGTGCGCTGCCGCAACGAGGACATCGTGGTCTCGGAGCGCTTCCACTCCACGAGGTCCGCCGGGATCTCGTCCACAAAGCGCGAGGCGGGCAGGTACTGGGGCGCGCCCCACGCTGAGCGCACCTCTGCACGCGTCAGGTAGAGCCGCTCGCGGGCGCGTGTGAGGCCCACGTACGCGAGTCTGCGCTCCTCCTCGAGATCCTTGAGCTCGCCGGACTCGATGGACCGCATGTGCGGGAACGTGCCGTCCTCGAGGCCCACCACAAACACCACTGGAAACTCGAGGCCCTTCGCGGTGTGCAGGGTCATGAGCGTGACCACGCCGCCCGAGCCGTCCTCGTCGGGGATCTGATCGGCATCGGCCACGAGCGCGACCTTCTCCAGGAAGTCCGCGAGCGAGCCCTCGGGGTTCTCCTCCGAGAACTCTCGACCCACCGCCACGAGCTCCATGATGTTCTCGATGCGCGCCTCGTCCTGAGGATCCTCGCTCGCGCGCATGGTGCGCAGCATGTCGGAGCGGTCAGCGATCGCGTCGAGCACGCCGGCGGGGCCGTTGTCGGCCGCCAGCGAGCGCAAGTCATCCATGAGCGACACGAAGCCGTTGATCGCGTTGAGCGAGCGCGCCTGCAGACCCAGCTCGTCGGCGCGGCGCAGCGCGGTGCCAAAGCTCACTCCCGGCTCACCCTGGCGCTGCGCGGCGAGGCTCAACTCGCGGCGGTAGCGCTCCACGGACTCAACCGCCGTGTCGCCGATACCGCGGCGGGGCGTGTTGATGATGCGGCGCGTGGCCACGTCGTCGTCCTCGTTCACCACGGCGGCGAGGTACGCGAGCATGTCCTTGACTTCCTTGCGCTCGTAGAAGCGCGTGCCGCCCACCACCTTGTAGGGGATGTCCGCGCGCATGAAGCGATCCTCAATCGATCGCGACTGCGCGTTGGCGCGGTACATGATCGCCACATCGGCGGGGGCCACCTGCTCCACGGCGATGAGGCGCTTGATCTCGTCGGCGATGAACTGCGCCTCGTCCTGCTCGTTGTCGGCCGCGTAGCCGACGATGCGCTCGCCCGCGCCGGCATCTGTCCACAGGTTCTTGGCGGGGCGCCCGGCGTTGTTGGAGATCACCGCGTTGGCGGCGCTCAGGATGTTCTGCGTGGAGCGGTAGTTGCGCTCGAGGCGCACCACCTCGGCGTCAGGGTAATCCTTCTCAAATTCGAGAATGTTGCGGATGGTCGCGCCTCGGAACGCGTAGATCGACTGGTCCGCGTCACCCACCACGGTCAGTGAGCCCGTGTCGCCCACCAGCTCGCGCACCAGCACGTACTGCGCGTGGTTGGTGTCCTGGTACTCGTCGACGAGCACGTGGCGGAACTGCCTGCGGTAGTGCTCCAGCACCTGCGGGTGGTTCTGCATGAGGTGCACGGTCTTGACGATGATGTCGTCAAAGTCCACGGCATTCGCGGCCTCGAGGCGACGCTGGTACGCGCCGTACGCCTTGCCCGCCGCGTGATCGATCGAGAAGCGCGACGCGGCCTCGGCCGCGGCGGCGGCCACCTCGGGCGAGATGAGCTCGTCCTTGTACGTGCCGATGCGCCCCAGCAGGGCCTTGGGCGAGAACTTCTTGGGGTCGATGTCCAGCTCGTTCATCACGAGCTTCATGACCGCGACCTGGTCCGCGCTGTCGTAGATGGAGAAGCTCGACTTAAGGCCCGCGAGCTCGTAGTCGCGACGCAGAATCCGCACGCACGCGGAGTGGAACGTGGACACCCACATCTGGCGCGCCTCGGGGCCGATGAGCCCCTGCACGCGCTCGCGCATCTCGCCAGCGGCCTTGTTGGTGAACGTGATCGCCAGGATCTCGTGCGGACGCGCCCGGCGGGACTCGAGCAGGTGAGCGATGCGATGTGTCAGCACTCGCGTCTTGCCAGACCCTGCGCCGGCGATGATCAGTAGCGCTGGGCCGTCGTACAGCACCGCCTGGGCCTGCTCGGGATTGAGCCCCTCGACCAGCGGGGAGGGGGCATCGGGCGCGATATCAAACAGGGCATCCATGACCGGACAAGTCTAGGTGTGCCAGCCCCCGCGCGGAGCCGCTTCAGCGGTCGAGAGCCCCCATCGAGTCATCGTCGGCGTCGCCCGCCACCAGTTGGCCCTCCGAGACCTGGTGCGAGCGTGACGCCACACCCAGCGGCAGGCCCACGGCGACGACACGGTCGCGGCCCTCCTCCTTGGCGCGATACAACGCGTGGTCGGCCGCGGCGATGCACTCATCGGGAGACTGACCGATCGCGCCCATCGCGGCTCCGATCGACACCGTGACTGTGTGCTCGTGATCCTCGCACTGCTTGGAGATGAGAGCGACAGCCCTGCGGAGGCGCTCAAGAATCGGCACCACCTCGGCGTGACGCACTCCCGGCATCAACACCAGGAACTCGTCGCCGCCCCAGCGACTGACCATGTCGGAGTCGCGGAAGTGGGCACGCAAGGTCTGCGCCACCGCCTGAATGATGGTGTCGCCGCAATCGTGGCCAAACTCGTCATTGATGGTCTTGAAGTTGTCGAGGTCGATGAGCGCGATCGCATAGTTGCCACGCCCGCGCTCGCTCCACTCGGCGAGCTGCGCAATCACCGGGCGGCGGTTGAACACGCCGGTGAGCTCGTCCGTCGTGGCGCGGAGCTCGCCATATCGGGCGGCGCCGTGCAGCATGCGCATCATCGCGGCGTGGCGCAGTTCCACCAGGGCGAGCGCGAACACCAGCATGAGGCCTGCGCCAATCTTGTTGGCCACCGAGAGCTGATGCGCGATATGCGCAGGAAGCTCGTTGGTTCCGCTACCGTCGGGCCACGCGAGCTCACACAGGATGTAGGTCGCGATCGACGTGCTCGCCAGCCCGATGCGGAGCGCAGGCAATTCGCGGCGCACCAGCACGAACGCGGCGACGGCTGTTCCAAACAGGTACGATTCGCTGCTAAGGGCCGCTGACACCTGCGACACGATCACGATGAACGACGCCCAACTCACCACCATTGTCACGATCACAGCCGGCAGCTCGCGGCCGGTCACCGCGTAGCCCAGGGCCACAAAAAGGATCGCGGCCATCGACGTGGTCCAGGCGACGAGCAATTGGTGGCCCGGCCCGGCGGCGGTGGTGAACACGAGCGCCATGCCGATCGCGCCAACGATCGACGCGAGGATGTAGCTCAGGATCATGGTGGTCTGCGCGCGGTCAGCACGGTCGCGCAGGGCCGCCACCTCGGCGGGAGTCAGGGGCGCCGGTTCGACGGCAACGCGCCGCCGACGCTTGCGCCACCGCCTCATGCCCCGTACCCCTTTGCTCGACCCGCCTGCCAGAGCGGCTACTCCCCTACGAGCATCATCGACGCCCAACCGGTTGCGTGCATGGATTTCTCCGGGAGGGAAACGTTTCGATTTTCACGCGCACGCGTCACGACGCCGCGCGCACGCGTGAAATGTGACAGACCTCACATCTGCCACTGCTGTGGAATCTCTCACAACACCGCGTCCAGCGCGCGCGGAATCACACAATTCGCCGTTGCGCGGCCCATCTCGCCAACTCGTGACGGTTGCTCAACTGCAGCTTGTGCAGCACCTTTCCCACGTGCGTCTCCACCGTCTTGATGGAGATGAAGAGCTTCTCGCCCACCTCGCGGTAGGTGTAGCCGCGCGCGATGAGGCGCATCACCTCCTGCTCGCGTTCAGTGAGCTTGTCGAGGTCCTCGTCGGCCTGAGCCACCTCGCCGCCTGCGGCATTGAACGCATCCAGCACAAAGCCTGCAAGGCGCGGCGAGAAGACAGCGTCCCCTCCCGCGACTCGGCGCACGGCGTCGGACAACTCGGGACCCGAGATGGACTTGGTGACGTAGCCGCGCGCGCCGGCGCGCACGGTGGCCACCACGTCGTCGGCGGCATCGGACACCGAGAGCGCCAACACCTTGGGCGCGCCGGAGCCGCCCAGGATCTCCGCGAGCACGTCGAGCGCGCCGCCTCCCTGCCCGCCTGGCAAGTGAACGTCAAGGATGACCACCTCGGGCTTTGCGGAGAGCACCGCGGCCACCGCCGACTCCACGTCGCGCCCCTCGCCCACCACCTCAATGTCGTCATCGAGCGACTCGCGCACGCCCACCCTGATCACATCGTGATCGTCAACAATCACCACTCGCACGCTCATCGCTGCTCCTTTCGCGGCACGGAGATGGCCACCTCGGTACGGGTTCCTGGGGCCGATGTCACCGTGGCGGCGCCGCCGTGCCGGGCCGCCCTTCCCCTGATGGAGTGGCGGATACCCGCCCTGTCGGGATCCACGGCATCGGGATCGAAGCCCGGCCCTGAGTCCCTCACGTAGATGTCGTAGGCGGAGGCCGTCAGTTCCGCATACACGCTGATGGGCTCAGTGCCATGGCGAGCGGCGTTGGTGGCGGCCTCGCGCGCGGCCTTCACGGCCGCCCGGAGCGCCGCGGTCGAGGGCGCGGGCGCGTCACCCACGCTCACCACGTCGATGGCCACACCGTGCGCATCCTCCACCTCGGAGATCGCGTGGGCGAGCGCGGTGGCAATGGACTCCTCCGCGGTACGACGCTCCTGATAGAGGTACGCCCGCAGATCGCGCTCCTGGGCGCGCGCCAGGCGAGCCACGGCCTCGGGATCGTGCGCCTTGGCCCTGATCAGCGTCAGGGTCTGCAGCACCGAATCGTGCAGGTGCGCCGCGATCTCCGCGCGCTCAAACTCGCGCACGCGCTGCTCGCGCTCCACAGCGACCTGACGCAGCAACCGCATCCACCACGGCGCGAGCACCATGCCGGCCGCAAGCACCGCGGCGGTGGGCAGCACCAGGGCGCGCACGATCGGCTGCTCGTTGAAGTCCCACTGCGCGAGCCACACCACGGAGCCGACCGCCAGCACCAGGCCCACCACCACGCGCGCCCACGCGTCGCGAGAGAACAGGCTCACCACGTCGGGCCTGCGGGGGTCCGACTGCACGGCGCCA
>QKAX01000074.1 GCA_003246255.1 Demequina lutea | reverse complement strand
TCAGTAGACGAAGGTCTCGACCTTCGCCCGCAGCGTGGCGGAGAGCTCGGCGAGCTCACTCACCGACACCCCGATCTGCTGCAGCACGTGCGAGGCGTCCGCGGCGGACTGGGCCACGCTCGCAATGTTCGAGGCGATCTCGCCCGAGCCGGAGGCGGCACCAGCCGCGCCCCTGCCCATCTCGGCAGTCGTCGCCGTCTGTTCCTCGACCGCCGACGCGATGGTGAGCTGGAAGTCGTTGATCTGGCGCACCACCTCAGAGATCTCGGAGATCGCCGTGACAGTGGCGGCGGTATCCGTCTGGATCGCCTCGATGCGGCGGGCGACATCGTCGGTGGCCTGAGCCGTCTCTTGAGCGAGATCCTTGACCTCGCTCGCCACAACGGCGAAGCCCTTGCCCGCCTCACCCGCGCGCGCCGCCTCGATGGTGGCGTTGAGCGCCAACAGGTTTGTCTGTTCGGCAATGCCGGTGATCACCTTGATGACGTTGCCGATCTCTTGGGAGGACGCCCCGAGCCGCGCAACCTTCTCGCTGGTCTCGCGCGCCACGTCCGTCGCGTCGCGGGCCACCCGGGCGGCCTCGTTGGCGTTGTGCGCGATCTCGGCGATCGAGGCCGTCATCTGCTCGGAGCCCGATGCGATGGACTGCACCGAGGCGTTGACCTCGTGCGCCGCGCTGGCGACCACATCGGCCTGTGCGGAGGTCTCGTGCGATCCCGCCGCCACCTGCGAGTTGGCTGCCGCGAGCTCCTCGGCCGCCGCCGCGACGGTCTGTGCGGATGCCACCACGTCCCGCATCGTCGTCCGCAGCGACTCCTGCGCAGCGGCGAGCGCCCGCGCCATGTCGCCAATCTCGTCGGCGCTTGTCACGTGAGCCGACTTGGTGAGGTCTCCCTCGGCGAGCGCCACCATCGAGGCCGCCAGCGCACCCGCGCTCCTGCGCACCCGGCGCACAACCCACACCACCACCAACGTCGAGGCGACCACTCCCACCGCCATCAGTACGAGTACCAGGGTCTGCACAGCCGCAGACTCGGCGCGTGCCTGCTCGGCCTGGTTCGCCAAGCGTGAGTTCGCGTCGTTCACGAGGTTCGCCACGTCGCCGACAAGCGCGGTACCCGCGTCGGCGGCCCCGCCCTCGCGAATGCGCTGGTACTCCTCGAGGTCGCCGGCCATGGCGGCGGGCATCACGTCGTTGAGCAACGTGTGACGGTACGAAGCCCACGCCTCGCGCACGGCCGGGACGTCCGGCGACGGCTCGCCAAAGACCTCGGTAAAGGTGGCGTCGTACGCGTCGAGACCTTGCTCAAACTCCGTGTACGAGACGTTGAGGCGATCCAGCATCTCCTGGCGCGCATCCTCGGGGTACGACGCGACATTGCCGGCCGCCGCGCGTGCCACCCACAGCGCGTTCTGCAGGGAGAGCGTGGAGGCCGCCATCGTCTCCTCGTCGGCAACGATGTCCGCGCGCACCACGTCCGCCGCGCGCAGTTGCACGGTGCCGACGGCACCCACTGCGATCAGGACCACCATCACTGACCCAGCCGCCGTCGCGATCTGGGCCGCAAGCGGGAACCTCATGGGCCCGCGCGAGATACCTGCTGTCTTCATGCCAACCCCCGGCTCTTCTGCAATGTGAGAACGATGTCGCGGTGCCTATCGGGCTGGGATGCCCTCACATGAGGGGTGTAGCAAAGAGAAGTGGAAGGCACAGCCAAAGAACCGGTTCAGTATCCAAAAAGGTCCCGGTTCTGGCCCTGTTTGGGTGTGTCACGCGGCGAGCCGATCCCTCTGACCGCGACGCTGAGGCCTCGCCGGCACCTATACAAAGCGAAAGGCCCCGATCTCTCGGGGCCTTTCAGTGGTGCGCGAGGGGGGAGTTGAACCCCCACGCCCTTTCGGGCACACGGACCTGAACCGTGCGCGTCTGCCTATTCCGCCACTCGCGCGCGCCGGGAAAGACTAGCACGCGGCGGGCCTCACACAGAAACTGAGGGCCCTGCGGTAGCGGCCGGTGTCACAAAGTGCCCACGTTCCGCCAGAAACGGCCGGATTCGCTGTGAAAGTGCCCACACAAGGGGGGAGGGGGCTCACATGGGGGCCGAACGAGCCGATCAGCACCCAGGACGATGCGGAAGGAGGGCGCATGGACGGCATTCATGCCATTGATGCACGCATCAGCGAGATTCACACGCGAATCGCTTCGTTGACAACGCGCCCCGCCTCCTCAGCAGGGACGACCGTCTCGGGTCTCGCAGCTTCCGCATCGTCTACTGGGTACTACCCCCCTGGCACGTCATTTGCCGACGTGCTGAGCGGCATCACCGGCACCAACGGCCTGGCCGCGGCGGCCGGCGAGCTCAATGCCGACGGCGTGCCCCGCGCGCTCGCCGGTTACGGCAACGGCAAGATCCCCGAATCCGCGCTCGCACCCATCACGGGATCGTCCGAGCGCATGTGGGCGCCTGCCGCCGAGCACCTCAACACGATGATCGCGGCCGCCAAGGCGCAGGGCGTGACCATTGGCGTGACGGACGGCTACCGCTCGTACGAGTCGCAGGTGCGCGTCGCCTCCGAGAAGGGCCTCTACTCGCAGGGTGGCCTTGCCGCGAAGCCTGGCACCTCCGAGCACGGTTGGGGCCTCGCCGCCGACCTCAAGCTCGACGCGACCGCGCAGGCCTGGATGCGCCAGCACGGCTCCGAGTACGGGTTTGTGGAGAACGTGCCGCGCGAGCCATGGCACTGGGAGTTCGTACCCCAGGGTTAGCCCCGCCACCCCCACCCGCTTGTGTGGGCACTTTTCCGGCCGAATCGGCCGATTCCAGCGAATCGTGGGCACTTTGTGCCAGACATCGCCGACGCGCAAGCCGCGCGACCGCGGCCCCGGCCCCGGCCCCGGCCCCGGCCCCGGCATCGGGAAACGACGAGAAGGCGCGCCGAGAGAGTCTTCTCTCGACGCGCCTGACGTCGACGCGGGGCCCTCAGCCTCCCCACGCCGAAGATCGCACCGCCCCGCCACGCTAGCGTGTCGCAGGGCGGCGACGAGCCTTGGCTAGAGCGGCACCACCACAGAGATGCGGCCCACGCCCCATCCCTGGATCGTGAGCGTGCCGTCGATGCGGTTGGCGGGCGCAAGCACCCACTCGTTCGCATCTGCAGGCAGCGTCTCGCGCGGAGCGTACGCCTCGTGCAACTTGAGGTGAGGGGTGCCGTTCTTGTTGAACATCGAGGAGGCGACGTTGAGCACCTCTGACATGTTCTCGAACTGGGCAGGAGTGAGACGGTTGTTTGTCACCGCGCTCTCCGCACCGTTGTGCGGCAGCAGCGCAATGGCGGAACCGGCCCACGCGGCGAGCGCGACATCACACAGGATGAGCGCGCCGACTGAACCGAAGTCGTTGGTGTACAGGCCCACCATCGCGCCGTCCAGCGGATCGACGTGATGCATGGTGCCTTCCCACTCCACGGAGCGACCCAGCAGGCCCTCAAAGAGCTCGCGCACCTCGAACGCCGTGGGTACCGGCGTGGGCTTCATCGTGTCGGCGCTCATGAGATGAACGGATCAATCGTGTCGCGGAAGATGTCCGCGGTGAACGGCTTCGAGATGAGGAACAGCGCGCCAGCCTTCTCGGCCTGGTCGCGCATGGCCTCCGAGCCCTCCGACGTGACGAAGGCAAACGGCGTCTCGTTGCCCTCGCCGCGCAGCGAGCGCAGCACCTCGATGCCGGTCATCTCCGGCATGTTCCAATCAGAGAGCACAAAGTCTGGCTTCGACGCGCGGATCTTGCCCAACGCGTCGGCACCGTTCTCTGCCTCTTCAATTTCCCACCAGTCGTAACCCGCCTGGCGGAGTGTACGAATGACAATCTGCCGCATCACGCGGCTGTCATCGGCGACGACTACCTTCATGTCGACCACCTCTCTCCTTGGTTCCCACGGGGCTGAGGGCCCGCGATTCCTAGGCCAGCGCCCAGAGCGCGACGCCCAGCGGCGCGCCCTTCCATCCGAAATACGTCTCAATGAGCTTGGTGCCGCCGGCCATGTCGGGCGCCTCGTGGGTGACCACGGGAAGCGTCAACGTGCCGGGGTTGGTGACGAGCGACTTCACGTTGCCGCCCACCACATTCGCCAGCTCTCCTACGGCGTCGGCGAAGTCCGCGTCGTTCACCGACTCGTCCTCCCCCATCGCCAGCAGCGCACGCGTCAGGTGCTCACCGGTCTCGCGACCGGCCATGAGCATCACGCGGGTCACCACGGGGCCGGAGACATCCACCCACGTGTAGCGCGCGTCATCAAGGGTGGGCTCCTCGCCCATCCAGGGGTACAGGTGTCCGGGTTCGCCGTCGACCATGGTCGTGAACAGGTCCTGAGCAATCGTCAGGATGGGGTCCAGGTCCGTGAGCGGCTCCCAGGTGTCCGGGATGGTCATACCGTCTCCTCAATTTCGACCAGTCCGAGAAACTGGAGCTTGTCAAGAATCACCTCAGGGGTGAACGGCTTAATGACGTACTCGTGGGCACCGGCGGCGAGGGCGCGGACGATCTGGTCCTGCTCGCCCTCCGTGGTGACCATCATCAGAGTCACGTCACGCCACTCGGCGTGCTTGCGCACCTCGACCACGAACTCAAAGCCGGTCATGATCGGCATGTTCCAGTCAATGCAGCACAGACCGATGTCGTCGTGCTCGGCCATCCGGTCGAGGGCGTCCTGGCCGTTCTCGGCCTCGACCACCTCGAATCCGGCGTCGACGAGAATGCCGCCGACAATCTTTCGCATGACTCGCGAGTCGTCAATGACGAGCGCCTTCATGTCACTTCCCTTCTCGAGGCTTGTAAACGGAGCTGTTGCCCACCTGGATTCGCTCCCAGGCTTCGTCGACGCCGATGGTGGTCTCGGCTGCGCCGAGGAACAGGTAGCCATCGGGAGCCATCGCGCCACGTACCCGCTTGAGCACGTCACGCTTGGTGGCCACATCGAAGTAGATGAGCACGTTGCGCAGGAACACGATGTCGAACGGGCCGCCCATGGGAGGCTGATCGAGCAGGTTGTTCTTGCGGAACGTCACCGAGTTCCTGATCTGCTGGTTGATACGGAACGTGGGACCCGTCCGCTCGAAGTGCTTGACCAGCATCGGAGCTGGCAAGCCACGGTTGATCTCAAGCTGCGAGTACTCGCCGCTACGACCCTTCGCCAGCATGTTCTCCGCCAGATCCGTCGCAGTGATCTGCGTACGGATGCCGGGGAAGTTGTCGGCGATGATCATGGCGATCGAGTAGGCCTCCTGGCCGGACGAGCACGCCGCCGACCAGATCTTGAGCTCGCGTCGCCCCTTGCCCACCATGTCGGGCACCACTGTGGTGCGCAGCACGGTGAAGGGGTTGATGTCACGGAACCACGACGTCTCATTGGTGGTGAGAGCCTCGACCACCAGGTCGTGCTTCGTGATGTCGCCGCGCACGCCACGCACAAAGGCGTCAACGTCAACGGCGCCAGCGCTGCGGGCGAGGGGAGCGAGCCTGGACTCCACCAGGTACTCCTTGCCTCGCTCGAGCTGAATTGCGCTCTTTTGGCGCACCAGCGTGGCGACGAAGTCGAAGGTATCGGCTGTCAGAGTCATGCCGTCACCGCCCTGTTCGTCGATTGCTGGGCAACTGTGCGTGTGATCGCACTTGCCACCTCCTGAATGGGCAGGATTTGGTGAGCGAGACCGGCCGTGGCCACAGCGCCAGGCATGCCCCACACCACCGAGGTCGCCTCGTCCTGGGCGATGACGCGGCCACCCGCGTCGACGATCGCCCTGGCTCCCTCGCGCCCGTCCGAACCCATGCCCGTGAGCACGACGGCGAGCAGGTCGCCTCCGTACGTACGAGCGGCCGAACGGAACAGCACGTCCACGGCAGGTCGGCAGAAATTCACCTGTTCGCCGTGGTTCAACGCGGTGCGCATGCGACCGCCGTTGTCAGAAATCTCCATGTGGAAGTCGCCGGGCGCGATGTAGATGGTCCCGGGCTCCAGCGGCTCTCCGCCCTGCGCCTCAATCACCTTGTTAGGGCCAAGACGGTCAAGGCGAGCCGCAAGCTGGGCGGTGAAGAGCGGAGGCATGTGTTGCACGATGAGGGCCGGCACCGGCAACAGCTGCTGGATGCCGGTGACCACCTTCGACAGGGCCTCGGGGCCGCCGGTGGACGAGCCGATGACGATGGCCTTGGGGCCGCGCGCCTTGGGCGTCGAGGGGAGCAACCGAGCCGGGCCGCGGCTAAACGTCGGCGCGCGGAACAGGCCCTTGATCTTAGGGAGCAGCTGCTCCTTGATCACGTTGATGGCCTCGGTGGGGTCCGCCACGTGCGTGGGCTTGGTGACATAGTCGGTGGCGCCCACGGCCAGCGCGTCGAGCGTGGCCGATGCGCCGTGTGAGGTCAGCGTCGAGAACATGATGATGGGCGTCTTCACGCCGCGCTTGCGCAACTCCTGGACCGCCTCGATGCCCGTCATCACGGGCATCTCGATGTCCATGGTGATGAGGTCGGGCTTGAGCGCCATGACCTTGTGCAGCGCGATCGAGCCGTTCTGGGCCACGCCAACGACCTCGACCGACGAATCGGCCGCGAGCGCATCGGACACGATCCGGCGCACGACGACTGAATCGTCAACCACAAGAACCTTGATGGTGGGCATCCGCGACCGCCTAGAACGTGAACTCGGCTACGCGTGAGCGCAGGTGGGTGGACAGGGTGGTCAGTTCCGACATCGCCATGTCGAAGTTCTGCAGGATGTGCATCGAGTTGCCAGCCTGCTTGGCGACGCCGGTGATGTCGCCCGCGATGGAGCTCGATCCCTCAGCGGCCACGAGCACTCCGCGCTGCATCTCGTGAGCAGTGGCTGTCTGCTCCTCGACGGCGGCGGCGATGGTGGTCTGGAACTGGTTGATCGACTCGATGGTCGCGGTGATCTGGGCGATCGCGGCGACCGCCGACTGCGCATCCGCCTGGATCGCGTCGATCCGCTGCGCGATGGTCTCGGTGGCCCGTGCGGTGCCCTGCGCGAGGTCCTTGACCTCGCCTGCGACCACGGCGAAGCCGCGACCCATCTCACCCGCGCGCGCCGCCTCGATGGTCGCGTTGAGCGCCAGCAGGTTTGTCTGCGCGGCAATGGTGCTGATCACCTGCACCACCTCGCCGATCTCCTGGCTGGACTCGCCCAGCTTGAGCACGATCGAGTTGGTGTGGTCCGCGACGCTGGCTGCCTCGCCCGCCACACGGGCAGCCTCGTTGGCGTTGTGCGAGATCTCGCGGATGGACACGTCCATGTCCTG
>QKAX01000102.1 GCA_003246255.1 Demequina lutea | reverse complement strand
ACCAGTGGCTCGTCGGCATCGGCAATGTCAACCACGATGCGCATCGTGCACGGAGGGCTCATCCAATTGAGCGGCTTGTACGAGCCACCGTCGGAGTGCAGGAGCACGGAGCCGTCGGCCTTCACCATGATCGCCCTGGTAGCCATAGGCAAATGCGCGTTGAGCCGCCCGGAGTACCGAGCGGCGCAACGCGCAATGACAACCCGCATGCGGGGTTAAGCAGCCTGGACGGGCTCCGTCACGATCGTCACGGTGTCGTGATCGAACGAGATGAAGCCACCCGAGATCTCGACCTTGCGCTCCTCGCCACCCAGCTGACGCACCATGACCGTGCCGGCGCCAAGCACCGACAGGATGGGCTCGTGGCCGGGCAGCAGGCCGATCGAGCCCTCGACGGAGGGAGCGCTGATGAAGGACGCCTCGCCCTCCCAGAGCACCCGGTCGGGGGCGACGATGTCGACGTTGAGCGCCATGGGTTAGCCGATCTCCTTCTGGATGCGGGCCCAGTTCTTCTCGAGGTCCTCGAGACCACCGATGTTGAAGAAGGCCTGCTCCGAGATGTGGTCGTACGCACCCTCGGTGATGCCCTTGAACGCCGTGATGGTCTCGTCGAGCGGCACCGTGGAGCCCTCGACACCCGTGAACTGGGTGGCCATGTAGGTGTTCTGCGAGAGGAACTGCTGGATCTTGCGGGCGCGAGCCACGATGATCTTGTCCTCTTCGCTGAGCTCATCCACACCGAGAATCGCGATGATGTCCTGCAGCTCCTTGTTGCGCTGCAGGATCGACTTCACCGAGTTGGCGGTGTCGTAGTGCTCACGGCCCACGTAGCGAGGGTCAAGGATGCGCGACGTCGAGGACAGCGGGTCCACGGCGGGGTACAGACCGCGCGACGCGATCTCACGCGACAGCTCGGTGGTGGCGTCAAGGTGAGCGAACGTCGTCGCGGGAGCAGGGTCGGTGTAGTCGTCAGCGGGCACGTAGATGGCCTGCAGCGACGTAATCGAGTGACCACGCGTGGACGTAATGCGCTCCTGCAGCTGACCCATCTCGTCGGCAAGGTTGGGCTGATAACCCACGGCCGAGGGCATACGGCCCAGCAGCGTCGACACCTCAGAACCGGCCTGCGTGAAGCGGAAGATGTTGTCGATGAACAGCAGCACGTCCTGCTTCTGCACGTCGCGGAAGTACTCCGCCATCGTCAGTGCCGAGAGCGCCACGCGCAGACGCGTGCCCGGCGGCTCGTCCATCTGGCCAAAGACAAGCGCGGTCTGCTTGATGACGCCCGACTCCGTCATCTCCTCGATGAGGTCGTTGCCCTCACGCGTGCGCTCACCCACACCGGCGAACACCGACACACCGTTGTGGTTGTTGGCGACGCGGTAGATCATCTCCTGGATCAGCACGGTCTTGCCCACACCGGCACCACCGAACAGGCCGATCTTTCCACCCTGCACGTACGGGGTGAGAAGGTCGATGACCTTGATGCCAGTCTCGAACATCGTAGTCTTCGACTCGAGCTGGTCGAAGGCCGGGGGCTTGCGGTGGATCGGCCACGTCTCCGTGATCTCGATCTTCTCGTCGGCCTTGGCGTTGAGCACCTCGCCGGTCACGTTGAACACGTGGCCCTTGGTGACGTCACCGACGGGAACCGAGATCGGCTTGCCGGTGTCCGCCACCTTGGCGCCGCGGACGAGGCCGTCGGTGGGCTTCACCCAGGTGCTGAGCGACCTCGAGCGTCATGTGGAGGATGCCCTCATCCTCACCCTGCGAGGACAGATCAATGTCCACGGTGAGGGCGTTGTAGATGTCAGGAATCGCGTCGGCAGGGAACTCGATGTCGACGACGGGGCCGATGACGCGGGCCACGCGGCCGACAACGACCTCGTTCGCGGCCGCGGCAGGCTTCTTCGCTGCGGTCTTGGCGGTGGGAGTCATGGGTTGCTCTTTTCCGATCACGAGGCGTTGGCGAGCGCGTCAGCGCCCGACACAATCTCGCTGATTTCCTGGGTGATCTCTGCCTGACGCGCCGAGTTGGCGAGTCGGGTGTAGTTACGAACGATGTCCTCCGCGTTGGACACTGCCGTGTTCATGGCGGACTGACGGTTGGCGAGCTCGGACGCAGCGGCCTGGAGCAGGCAGCTGTAGATCCGCGACTCGATGTAGCGAGGCAGGAGCGCGTCGAGCACCTCTTCGGCGCCCGGCTCAAAGTCGTACAGCGGCTCCACGTCATCCGTGGCATCCGCGACGCCCTCGACGATCTCAAGCGGGAGCATGCGAATCACGCGCGGCTCCTGGCTCACCATCGACTTGAAGTGCGTGTAGACCACGTGGAGCTCCGCCACACCGCCGTCCTCCGCCTTGGCGAGGAACGCGTTGAGCAGGGTCTCGGCGATCTCGCCCGCAACCTTGTGGCTCGGGCTGTCGGAGTCGCCCATCCACTTGCCCGCGAGCTCGCGCTTGCGGAACGAGTAGTACGAGACGGCGCGTCGGCCGGCAGCGAACTGCACGACCTCCTTGCCCTCCTTGGCGAGACGCTCACGCAGACGCTCCGCTTCGCGGATCGCGTTCGCCGAGTAGGCGCCCGCCATGCCGCGGTCGGCGGTGATCACGAGCATCGCGACACGGTTGGTGTCCTGGCGCTCGCTCGTGAGCGCGTGCTCGACGTCGGAATGCGTGGCCACCGCCGAGATCGCGCGGGTAATGGCGCTCGAGTACGGGGCGGCGGCTGCCACTCTGTCCCTGGCCTTACCGATGCGCGACGCGGCGATCAACTCCATCGCCCTGAAGATCTTCTTCAGCGACTGAGTCGAGCGGATGCGCGCCTTGTAGACACGCTGCTGTCCGGCCATGCGCTACTTCTTCTTCTTCGTGACGATCTGCTCCTGCTCGACCTCCGCGTCGCCGCCGCCCGCGATCGTGGCGTCCGTCGACAGCTCCGCGTTCTCGGACTCGAGGAACGTGGTGACGAAGGAGTCAACGGCCGTCTGCAGCGTGGCCTCGTCCTCCTCGGAGAGCTTGCCGGAGCCAGCGATGTTGCCCAGCACCTTTGTCGACTGACGCAGGTGGTCGATCAACTCGCGCTCGAAGCGCAGCACGTCGGCCACGGGGATCTTGTCGAGCTTGCCCTTGGTACCTGCCCAGATCGAGACGACCTGCTCCTCGACGGGGTACGGCGAGTACTGGGGCTGCTTGAGCAGCTCCATCAGGCGGGCGCCACGCGTCAGCTGAGCGCGCGAGGCGGCGTCGAGGTCGGACGCGAACATCGCGAACGCCTCGAGCGAGCGGTACTGCGCGAGGTCGATCTTGAGCGTTCCGGAGACCGACTTCATGGCCTTCACCTGCGCCGAACCACCCACGCGGGACACCGAGATACCCACGTCGATCGCGGGGCGCTGGTTGGCGTTGAAGAGGTCCGACTGCAGGAAGATCTGGCCGTCGGTGATGGAGATGACGTTGGTGGGGATGTACGCCGACACGTCGTTCGCCTTGGTCTCAATGACGGGCAGACCCGTCATGGAGCCAGCGCCCATCTCGTCGGAGAGCTTCGCGCAACGCTCGAGCAGGCGAGAGTGCAGGTAGAACACGTCGCCGGGGTACGCCTC
>QKAX01000221.1 GCA_003246255.1 Demequina lutea | reverse complement strand
CGCGTGGTCGAGTTCAACGCGCGCTTCGGCGACCCCGAGACCCAGGCAGTGCTCGCCATGCTCAAGACCCCTCTCGCGGGCGTGCTGCTTGCGGCCGCCGAGGGTCGACTCGCAGAGCTTCCCCCTCTCGAGTGGGCCGAGGGCGGCGCCGTGACCGTGGTGATCGCCGCAAAGAACTACCCCAACGCACCTCGATCCGGCGACCCCATCGGTGGTCTCGCCGAGGTCGAGGAGGAGCCCAACGTGCACGTGCTGCACGCGGGCACCACGTTCACCGACGAGGGCACTCTGGTCTCGGCCGGAGGCCGCGTGCTCTCGGTGGTGGGCCACGGCCCGTCGCTCGCCTTCGCGCGTGAGCGCGCGTACAAGGGTGCCGCCTTCATCACTCTCGATGGATCGCATCACCGCGGCGACATCGCGCTCGCCGTCGCGGAGGCCGAGCAGGCAGCGTTGGCTGGTCACGCCGACGCCCCGGCCCGGGTCTCATAGCCGTGCCCGGCTTCGTCGAGATCCCCGCCGCGCAGGAGCTGCCCGGCTGGCGCCACGTCTATACCGGCAAGGTGCGTGACCTCTACGAGCCCGCAGAGCCGCACCCGCAGGGCGACGTGATGCTGGTGGTCGCATCGGACCGCATCAGCGCGTACGACTGGGTGCTGCCCACCGAGATCCCCGGCAAGGGCGGGGTGCTCACCGCGCTCACCCTGTGGTGGTTCGATCAGCTCAAGGACATCGTCCCCGATCACACAGTCGAGGCAGTGATCCCCGACGCTGTGCAGGGCCGCGCGATGGTGGTCAAGCGCCTGGCGATGTTCCCCGTCGAGTGCGTGGCCCGCGGCTACCTGACGGGCTCCGGCCTGGCCGAATACACGACCTCCGGCGAGGTGTGCGGCGTGCCGCTGCCAGGCGGCCTCGTGGACGGCTCGCGCCTGCCCGAGCCGATCTTCACGCCCGCCACCAAGGCCGAGGTGGGCGAGCACGACGAGAACGTCTCGATCGATGCCGTCGCCGCCCAGATTGGCCGCGAGGACGCCGAGGCGCTGCGCGACCTCACGCTCGCCGTCTACTCCCGCGCGCACGAGATCGCGCGCTCCAAGGGCATCATCCTGGCCGATACCAAGTTCGAGTTTGGCCGCGACGCCGCAGGCGCCATCACCCTGGCCGACGAGGTGCTCACCCCGGATTCGAGCCGCTTTTGGCCCGCGGACGAGTGGGAGCCGGGCCACGCCCAGGCGAGCTTCGACAAGCAGTTTGTGCGCGACTGGCTCACCTCCCCCGCATCGGGCTGGGACAAGAACGGCGACACCCCGCCCCCCGCGCTCCCCCCGGAGGTGGTGGAGCGCACGCGTCAGCGCTACGTCGAGGCATACGATCGGCTCGTGGGCTAGCAGCCCGCGACGAGGGGGACAGGATGGATGCTATTCGCGCAGGCATGCCCGGGCGGAGGTTGCTCGCCAGCAAGGACGTTGATCGGGCAACGACGATGTTCGCGCTGGCATCGCTCGGTGCCATCGTGGTGCAGGCGACACTGATCTACGCATCGTTTGCGCTGGCGCCGGTGGAGGTGGATGAGGGCCTCACGCTCAGCATCGTCCGCAATCTCGTGGCGGGCGACGGCTACGCCTCGGATGGCACGCTGTATTGGGAGGGGCTGCGCTCCTTCACGACCGACATCTCCACGGGGCCCACGCTCATCCTTCCCGCTGCGGGGCTTCACGCGCTTGGCATGGAGACAGTCACGGCGGGGCGGATCATCGCGACGCTGTTCTACCTGGCGCTCATCGCCGGGCTGGGCCTCATCGGCTGGCGCATTGGCGGGCGATGGGGAGCGCTCGCCGCGTCGTTTGGGCCGGTGGCGGTGGACACGTTTACGAACGATCAGTCGCCCATCTACGGGCCTGCCACGGTCTTGGGCGAGTATGCGGCAGCGGCGCTGATCGCCTGGGCGATCCTTGCCGCCCGTCGTCGGCCGATGCTTGCCGGCCTGTTGGCGGGCCTCGCGTTTGTGACCAAGGCCATCGCGTTGGTCATGGTGCCGGCTGTCGTCGTGGTGCTGGCGTGGTTCGTGTGGCGTCAGTGGGCAGTCCTGGTGCACCACGCCGCAGTGTTTGCCCTGGGTGCCGCGGTGCCTGTGCTCGCCTTTGAGGCGGTGAAGGCGGCTGTGCTGGGCTGGAGCCGTTACGCGGATCTGGTCGATGAGTACGTCAGGAAGCCTCAACAGGAGTGGTTTGTCGATCACCTCGTCAACGAGAAGACGGCCACGTTGATCAGCTCCTGGTTTGTGCCGGCGCCTCTCGGTCTCGCGCTCGTGGCCGGTGCTGTGGTGCTCGTGACGTACATGCTGGCTCGCCAGTGGCAGCGCACGCCGGTGGACGTCGCAGCGGAGGGCGCGCCCCTCTCTGAGCGCATGGCGCTGATTGTCGCTGGTCTGTTGGCGGGCTTGGGGACCACGGCAATGTGGCTGTGGATCAAGGCAACGTACCCGGAGTGGATGCGCCACCCAGCGCCGGGCTTGGTGCTCGCCGCGGGCGTGTCATTCGCGCTGGTGGTGACCATGTCCCGCTCGCTGTTCCGAGAGCCCGACGGCCACCGGCGCGCGGGCGCGCTTGCGCTCGCGGTGACGACGATGGTCCTCGGTGCTGTCTCCTTGCGCCATGTCGATGCTGCCGCGGGCGCCGGCCGGTATGGCTACCTCGAGGATCAACGGGAGGTTGCCGCGGCGATTCGCGAGGCAGACGTCTCGGTGGTCCAGGGGGTATGGGGGCCGCTCGTGCCCCTCGCGGTCCTCGCCGATG
Organism: Demequina lutea; assembly: GCA_003246255.1. Taxonomy (GTDB): domain Bacteria; phylum Actinomycetota; class Actinomycetes; order Actinomycetales; family Demequinaceae; genus Demequina; species Demequina lutea_A. Next base: position 4,556 of record QKAX01000221.1, on the reverse strand, counting down.
TGCGTGCCGTCTCCATCTACTACGACCCCTCACCCGACACCCTGCTGGTGGTGGACGAGTACCCCCGTGGCGGCCTCATCGTGCAGGGATGGCAACAAGAGGCTCTGCTCTGCGACGACGTCATCCTGTCTGGCGACGTGGTGCTCTGTTGGCCCAAGCCGGACATCGCGGACCTCGTGGAGGCAGACCCGGGCGGGGGCTTCCGTTAAGGCCCGCGCCGGCGCGCGGAACGACAGCCGGGGTGCCACGGTGGCTCCGTGAGCATCGTCCCCGTCTACAGCGTCGCCAAGACCTACACCGCTGCGGCCGCACTGCTGTCCTTCGACCCTGACGATGCGCTGGGCGCGCATCTGGCGGGCCTCGCCCCAGAACTCTCGACGCTGCCGCTACGCAGCGTGCTCTCGCATCGCTCAGGGTTGAATGACTACGGCGCATGGCCGGACTACCGCGAGGCGGTGGCCGCGCGCGAGGATGCGTGGCCCCACGCGGCCGTCCTTGCCCGCGCGGAGGTGGGCGAGCCGGGCGCGTTCAGGTACTCCAACATCGGCTACCTGCTGATCCGGCTCGCGCTGGAGGCGCGCCACGGCGGCACCTTCTTTGAGGTGCTCCTGGACACGGTGCTTGGCCCGCTTGGTGTGAGCGCTGCTCCCTTCGCCACGAGCGCCGACTGGGACGCCTGCGATCACCCCGCGATCGACGATTCGCTGCGCGCCTATGACCCGCAGTGGGTCTACACGGGCACCTTCGCGGCGGAGCCCCACGAGGCCGCGCGGGGCATCGCGGGAATCATGCGCGGCGAGCTGGGTGCCGGAGTGGCCAAGGCGATGTGCGAGGCGGTGGTGGTCGAGGGCGTGCCCGCGACGCATCCGATGTCGCCCGGCGCGAGCTACGGGCTCGGCCTCATGGTGAGGGGCGCCCCCGCGACGGTGGTTGGCCACGGCGGAGGCGGCCCTGGCTTCTCGCTCTTCGCGGCGGCGAGCCGCGACGGAGCGCGATGGTGCGGGGAGGTTTCGGCCACGGAGTCCGAGGACCTCGACCTCATCCGGCGCTGCGTCGACGCCGTCTCGTAGCCGCGCAGCCGGCGAGTGCGAGCGCCTACGCGTGGCTCTCGGTCTGCAGCTCGCGCTTCTGGACTGTGGCCACTGACGGCACGCCCCAGCCCAGCTGGAGCGACAGCAGCCGTAGCGCGAGGATCACGAGCAGCGGGATCCAGAACACGAGTTCGGGCGTGACTCCCCAGGCTCGCAGCGCCCAGTAGACGACCGCCCCGCCCAGCGCGGCGGTGGCGTACAGGTGGCCGTTCCAGAACACCTCGGGCATTTGGGCGCTGAAGAGGTCGCGCAGGATGCCGCCGCCCACGCCATTTGTGACGCCCACGATCACGGCCGCGATGGGGCTCGCGCCCATGTCCAACGCGAGCCCGGTGCCGATCACCACAAAGATCGCGAGGCCAAACGCATCGGACCATTCGACGATGCGGTGACGCGCGAAGGCGCCCAGGTCGCGACGTCGCGCGAACGGCACGATCACGAGTGCGGTGCCGAGTGCTACCCACACCAGGGCCGGATGCTCGATCCAGAACACGGGGCGCTGCAGCAAGAGGTCGCGCATGGTGCCTCCACCCACGGCCACCACGCCCGCGAGCACCACGGCGCCGATGAGGTCCATGCGGCGCTTGCTCGCGGCCACAGCGCCAGAGATGGCGAACGCGACGGTGCCCGCGTACTCGAGCACGAGGCGCAGCGTGTTGAGCGCGGAGCCGAGGATGTCGGCGCTGGGTGCGGCAAGGAGCAGGGCGTGCATGAGTTCACCGTTTCAGATGGGGGCCGTGCGGCAATCAAGCGTAGCCGGGGCCGCGTGCGTGCGTCCGCTCGCCGCTAGACTGACGCCATGCCCAAGATCGTGGTTCACGTCATGCCCAAGCCCGAGATCCTTGACCCCCAGGGCAAGGCCATCGGATCGGCCCTCCAGCGCCTCGGCATCACCGGCATTGACCAGGTGCGCCAGGGCAAGCGCTTTGAGCTCACCGTGGAGGGCGAGGTGACCGACGAGGTGCTCGCCGCCGCGCAGCACGCCGCCGAGACGCTGCTCAGCAACCCGGTGATCGAAGACGTCGTCTCAGTCAAGGTGCAGGGCCAGGGCGGTCACGGCGGCGGCGGTTGCGGCTGCGGCGGCCACGGCAAGGCTCACGGCCACAAGCCGGCCCCCGCGAACGGCGCCGAGAACCTCATGGGCAAGGACTTCCGCGCGTGACAGCTCGCATCGGCGTCGTCACGTTCCCGGGAACCCTGGACGATCGCGACGCGCTGCGCGCCGTGCGCCTGGCCGGTGCCGAGGCGGTGCCTGTGTGGCACAACGACACGGACCTCAAGGATGTGGACGCGATCGTCCTGCCCGGCGGCTTCTCGTACGGCGACTACCTGCGCGCCGGCGCCATCGCACGCTTTGCGCCCGTGATGGACAAGATCGTGGATGCGGCCAACGGCGGCATGCCGGTGCTGGGCATCTGCAACGGCTTCCAGGTGCTCACCGAGGTGCATCTGCTGCCCGGCTCGATGATCAAGAACGATCACCTGCACTTTGTGTGCCGCGACCAGACGCTGCGCGTGGAGAACGCGGAGACAGCCTGGACCAGCGAGTACATGGTGGGCGAAGAGATCGTGGTGCCCCTCAAGAACCAGGACGGCCAGTACGTGGCCGACGACCACACGCTGGACCAGCTGGAGGCCGAGGGTCGCGTCGCGTTCCGCTACGTGGGCTGGAACCCCAACGGCTCGCGCCGCGACATCGCCGGCATCACCAACGAGCGCGGCAACGTGGTGGGCCTCATGCCCCACCCGGAGCACGCGGTGGAGGCCGGCTTTGGCCCCGACTCGCTCGAGCAGGGCCGCGGCGGCACCGACGGACTGGTGTTCTTCACCTCCGCCATCAAGGGACTGCTGGCGAGCGCCTGATGTCCAGCGCCCGCGACCTCGTGATCGGCTCCCTGGCCGATGCCGTGGAGGCGCGGTTGGGCTCGCTGCCCCACCCGTTGCGCGTGGGCATCGACGGCCCCGACGGCTCCGGTAAGACCACGCTGCGCGCCGAGCTCGCGGCCGTGCTGCGCTCGCGCGGAGTGGACGTGATCGAGGCCAACCTTGACGACTTCCACCAGCCGCGCGAGGTGCGCTACTCGATGGGCCGGCACTCGTGGGAGGGCTACTGGGCGGGCGCGTTCGACTACACGGCGCTGCGCGAGAACCTGCTGGAGCCCCTTGGCGACGCCGGCTCGCTGACGTACCGCACCAAGGTGCACGACCTCGAGCGCGACGCCCCCGTGGACGCGCCCTGGCACACCGCCTCGCCAGGCGCCGTGCTGCTGATCGACGGCGTGCTGCTGCAGCGCCGCGAGCTGGTGGGCCTGCTGGACACTGTCGTGTACCTTGAGGTGCCGTTCACCGAGACGTACCAGCGCCTCGCCGCGCGCTCGGGCTTCGACACCGACCCCGAGGCCGCCTCGAACCTGCGCTACACCGAGACCCAGCGCCACTACCAGTCCACGTGCGACCCGCGCGGCCGCGCCGACATCGTCGTGGACAACACGGACCTGGCGGCGCCCATCATCGTCTGACGGGCCGGGCGCCGCCTACGCCGACGCCGAGGCGAGCCTGTCGCGGATCTCCACCAGCGCGTCGAACGTGGTGCGGTTGAAGTCCGCACCCAGCTGGTTGGGGATCGTGGTGAGTACCGTGTCCGAGGTAAGCACGGCCTCGTCGGCCATGAGCTCGGTCACGATCTTGTCCACGTCGCCCACGTAGGTCTTGCCAAAGGTGCTGACCGCGTTGTCGATCTCGCCGATCTGGTCGCGATTGCCGCCCATCTTGTCGCGCTCAAGGAGCGGGCCAAAGTAGCGGCGCGTGGCGTCGTCGATGATGGGCATGATCGAGCGGGAGACGCTCACGCGCGGCTCGCCGGGGTGCCCTGCCTCGCGCCACGCCTGCCTGAACGCCTCGATCTGGCGCGCCTGCACGGTGCCGAGCGGCTCGCCGGTGGCCTCGAGCACCAGGGTCGAGGACATCAGGTGCATGCCCAGAGCGCCCACGCGCTTGGCGGATTCGGTGTTGCCGGCGCCGTACCAGATGCGGTCCTTGAGGCCCTCGGATTGCGGCGTAATGGGCAGCAGCTGGCCGGCCATGACGTGCGCGTTGGGGCCCGGCTCGGCGATGCCCTCGCCGGAGATGGCCTTGCGGAACAGTGCGATGCGCTCGGCCGCGTCCTCGACGGGAAGCTTGCCCTCGGGCAGCGGGTAGCCGAACGTCCCGGGGCCATCGAGCGGCGCCTCGGGTGAGCCGCGGCTCACGCCCAGCTGGAGCCTGCCGCCGGCGATCAGGTCTGCCGTCGCGGCTGCCTCGGCCATGTAGAGCGGGTTCTCGTAGCGCATGTTGATCACGCCGGTGCCCAGCTCCACCTTGGACGTGCGTGCGCCCATCGCGCTCAGCAGCGGGAACGGCGAGGAGGTGTTCTGGTCAAAGTGGTGGATGCGAATCCACGCGCCGTCCATGCCAGCGTCCTCGGCA
>QKAX01000094.1 GCA_003246255.1 Demequina lutea | reverse complement strand
GCCGCCGCGCTCGCGTACGGCCTCGACAAGGGCAAGGAAGACGAGCTCATCCTGGTCTTCGACCTGGGTGGCGGTACGTTTGACGTCTCGCTGCTCGAGGTGGGCAAGGACGAGGACAACTTCTCCACCATCCAGGTGCGCGCCACCGCCGGTGACAACCGCCTGGGCGGTGACGACTGGGACCAGCGCGTCGTGGAGCACCTCATCAAGGAGGTCAAGAACGCCGAGGGTGTGGACCTGTCGAAGGACAAGTCGGCCCTGCAGCGCCTCCGCGAGGCAGCCGAGCAGGCCAAGAAGGAGCTCAGCTCCGCGCAGCAGACCACCATCTCGCTCCAGTACCTCAGCATCGGCGAGAACGGCCCCGTCCACCTGGACACCAAGCTGACGCGCGCACAGTTCCAGCAGATGACGTCCGACCTGCTCGAGCGCACAAAGGCCCCCTTCAACCAGGTGATCAAGGACGCCGGCATCAAGCTGGCCGACATCGACCACGTGGTGTTGGTGGGTGGCTCCACCCGCATGCCCGCCGTCACCGACGTGGTGAAGGAGCTCACGGGTGGCCGCGAGCCCAACAAGGGCGTCAACCCCGACGAGGTCGTGGCCGTGGGCGCCGCCCTGCAGGCAGGCGTCATCAAGGGTGAGCGCAAGGACGTGCTGCTTATCGACGTGACCCCGCTGAGCCTGGGCATCGAGACCAAGGGCGGCGTCATGACCACCCTGATCGAGCGCAACACCGCGATCCCCACCAAGTCGTCGGAGGTCTTCTCCACGGCCGAGGACAACCAGCCCTCCGTGCTGATCCAGGTGTACCAAGGTGAGCGTCAGTTCGCCCGCGACAACAAGCTGCTCGGCACCTTCGAGCTCTCCGGCATCGCCCCGGCCCCCCGCGGCGTGCCGCAGGTCGAGGTGACCTTCGACATCGACGCGAACGGCATCGTCCACGTCCACGCGAAGGACCGCGGCACCGGCAAGGAGCAGTCCATCACCGTGACCGGCGGCTCGGCCCTGTCCAAGGAGGACATCGAGCGCATGGTCAAGGACGCCGAGGAGCACGCGGCCGAGGACACCAAGCGTCGCGAGGACGCCGAGGTGCGCAACAACGCCGAGAACTTCGCGTACTCCACCGAGAAGATCCTGTCCGACAACGAGGACAAGGTTCCCTCCGAGGTGGCCGACGACGTCAAGGAGGCCATCGCTGAGGTGCGCAAGGCCCTCGAAGGCGACGACACCGAAGCCGTCAAGACCGCGCACGACGCGCTGGTGGAGAAGGCGCAGAAGATCGGCGAGGCGATCTACCAGGCCGAGCAGAACGCCCCCGCGGGCGCGGCCGAGGGCGACGCCCCCTCCTCGTCGTCCGACGACGACGTGGTGGACGCCGAGATCGTTGACGAGGACGACACCAAGTAGCGTGACGCACGGCGGGCGGGACACCCCGCCCGCCGTGCCCGCGCCCGAAAGGACGTCATGAACGACAACACCGGATACACCTCGCCCGACGACGACGGCGCGGAGGACGCGCTGTCCGAGGCCGAGCAGATCATCAACGACGCCGCGGCCGGCGACGAGTTCTCCTCGGACGAGGCGGGTGCCGACGACGCTCTCGCCCAGGCCGAGAACAAGGCCGCCGAGCACCTGGCCGATCTGCAGCGCCTGCAGGCCGAGTACGTCAACTACCGCAAGCGCGTTGACCGCGACCGCGCGGCCGTCACCGAGGTGGCCACCGCCAAGGTCATCGAGGCGCTGATCCCCGTGCTCGACGACCTCGCAGGCGCGCGCGCCCACGGCGACCTCGCCGAGGGCCCGTTTGCGTCGATCGCCGAGAAGCTCGAGGAATCGCTGGGCAAGTTTGGCTGGTCGAGCTTTGGCGCCGAGGGCGACGTGTTCGACCCGATCGTCCACGAGGCGCTCATGAGCCAGCCCAGCGCCGACGTCTCCGTCCCCACGGTGCAGATGGTCGCCCAGCCTGGCCACCGTATCGGCGAGCGAGTGGTGCGCCCCGCGCGCGTCATCGTCGCCCAGCCCGAGGACTAACAACTACCCCGCCGGAAGGAGGTTTCCGTGACAAGCCAGGATTGGTTCAGCAAGGATTTCTACGCGACGCTCGGCGTGCCAAAGGACGCCTCCGAGACCGACATCAAGAAGGCCTACCGCAAGCTCGCACGCGACCTTCACCCGGACCGCAACCCGGGCGACGCCGCGGCCGAGCAGCGGTTCAAGGAGGTGGGCGAGGCGTACAACGTGCTCTCCGACCCCAAGGACCGCCAGCAGTACGACGCCGTGCGCGCCATGGGCTCCGGAGGCGCCCGCTTCCAGGCGGGCGGCCCGGGCGGCGGAGCGGGCTTTGAGGACGTCTTTGGCGGCATGTTCAACGGCGGCCAGACGCGCGGGCAGGGCTTCGAGGACATCCTCGGCGGCCTGTTCGGCGGCTTCAACCGCGGCCCGCAGAAGGGCAACGACGTGGCGGCAGCCACCGAGGTATCGTTCCGCCAGGCGGCGGAGGGCGCCACCGTGAGCCTGTCGCTCGACGGCCAGAAGATCTCCACGCGCCTGCCCGCAGGCGTGACCGACGGCCAGAAGATCCGCCTGCGCGGCAAGGGGCGACCCGGCCAGGGCGGCGGCCCCGCAGGCGACCTGATCCTGACCGTGCACGTGAGCAAGCACCCCGTGTTCACGGTGGACGGCAAGAACCTGCGCATGAGCCTGCCGGTGAGCTTTGACGAGGCGGTCTTTGGCGCCACCGTCGAGGTGCCCACGCTGACCGGCGACCGCGTCAAGGTCAAGGTGGCCCCGGGCACCTCGTCGGGCACCACGCTGCGCGTCAAGGGCCGCGGCCTCGTCACCAAGACGGGCACTGGCGACCTGCTGGTTCGAGTGGACGTGTACGTGCCCAGCAAGCTCAACAAGCACGCCAGGGAGGCACTCCAGGCCTTCGCCCTGGAGACCGCCAAGGAAGATCCCCGCAAGGCGCTGTACGACGACGCGGCCAAGTAGTCGCGGCAGGTCACCCGTCAGGGGCGGCACGCCCGCCCTACCCTGAGAGACAAGGCAGGAAGGAGAGGTCATGGAGCAGCCAGACGTGGACGAGCCCGTGTTCCTCATCTCCGCCGCGGCGGAGCTTGCGGGCATGCACGCCCAGACGCTGCGCCAGTACGACCGCCTGGGGCTTGTGGTGCCCCAGCGTCGTCCTGGTGGCGGCCGCCGTTACTCGCTGAGGGACGTGGCAGTGCTGCGCGAGGTGCAGCGCATGAGCCAAGAAGAGGGCATCAACCTCGCAGGCATCGCGCGCATCCTGACGCTCAGCAAGCACGTGGAGCGCCTTGAGCGCGAGGTGGAGCGCCTGCGCCCCCGTGCCGACGTCGGCTCCCGGGTCTTCTCCGCGGGCGCGAGCGGCAACGTGGTGATCGTGGAGCGCGGCCGACGCGGCCGACGCGACGAGGGCCGCGCGGTCGTACTGTGGCGCTCCCCCACGACGGGCGACTAGGCCACTGGCTCCGCGCCGCACGCCGTCGAGAGCGTGCGGTGCATCGCATACCAGGCGTCAAACTCGTCGGCGGGAAGCGGCCTCGTCCAGTGGTAGCCCTGCGCGGTATCGCAGCCCATGCGCACCAGCTCGTCGGCCACGCGCGCCTCCTCGATGCCCTCGGCCACGACGCGCAAGCCCAGCGAATGCACCAGGTCGATCGTGGACTTCACGATCGAGCCGGAGCGCTCGTCGAGCAGCAGCGGCACCACAAATGACCGGTCAATCTTGACCTCGTCCACCACCAGTTCATGGAGGTACACGAGGGACGAGTAGCCGGTGCCGTAATCGTCGATCGCGGCGCGCACGCCCAAGGACCGCAGACCGGCGAGCACCCGCTGAGCCCGCTCGCGATCCTTCAACAGCGCCTCCTCGGTGATCTCCACCTGCAGCGCGTCGCCTGGCAGTCCGTGGTGCGAGAGTAGCACGGAGATCTGGCCGGGTAGCCCCTCGTCCACCAGCGCCGAGGCGGGGATGTTGACGGCGATGGGCAGCTCAATGCCCGCCCTACGCCACGAGGCGGCCTGCACGGCAGCGAGCTCCAGCACCGTCGAGGTCACCGCACCCATGAGGCCAGCCTTCGCGGCGAGCGGCAGGAACCGATCGGGCGGCACGACACCGTGTCCGGGACGGTTCCACCTCACGAGCGCCTCGACTCCCTCGGCGCGGCCCGTCGCCAGCGCAATCTTTGGCTGATAGTGCAGCGCAAGCTCGCCAGCGCTGATCGCACGTCGCAGCTCCGCCACTCGCTGCAGGTGACCCTCACCCGCCTCATCCACCGAACTGTCAAAGATCGCCACGCCCTGGCGATCGGCCTTTGCTCGATACATCGCGATGTCGGCGCGGCGCAGCAGCGTGGACAGGTCTTGGCCGTCGTAGGGCGCCACGGAGATCCCCACGCTCACATCCAGGGTGATGTGCGTGCCAGCCACCTCAAACGGCGCGCCGAGCGCCTGGCGCATGCGCGCCGCCACCCCGCTCGCCTCGACCGCCATCGCGCGCGGCACGAGCACGGCAAACTCGTCTCCTCCCAGGCGGCCCAGCAGGATGCCCGGGGCATCGATGTCGGCAGCGAGCCTGGCGGTGACGGCCTTGAGGACTGTGTCGCCGGCCTCGTGACCCAGGCTGTCGTTGACCTCCTTGAAGCCATCGAGGTCGGCATGCAACAGCGCCACTGGCACGCCGTGCACACGGGCAGCGAGCTCGCGCTGCGCCGCGGTGGTGAAGCCACGCCGGTTCAATAGACCGGTGAGGTCGTCAGTGCTGGCGTCGCGGCGCGCATCCATCATCATGAGCGTGTGCCGCACGGTGCCGTTGAGGCGCTGCAGCACGCCCGCCATGGCCACCACGGCCATGACCACCGTCACGAGCGGCGTATGGTGGAACGTGCCAAAAAGCAAGGTGCCGGTGGCGGCCACCACCGTGCCGGCGGGCACCACCATGAGACCGCGGGCGCCGTGCGCCTCTTCTGCCCTGTCGCTCACGGGGACCCACGCGCCCACCGCACACAGCAGCGCGCTCAACGGCCACAGCGCGTCGAGCCACGTCCCCTCGACGTAGGCGCCGGAGGCCAGCTCGTTCCAGTAGATGAGGTCGGCGAGCCCCGAGACCACCATCGCTCCACCAAGCCACACCAGCGACTCGCCCCGCCGGAGGCCCACGATCGCGACGCCGACGGCGGCGATCAGCATCACCACGGTGTCGCCCACGGGATATGCGGCACCCACGAGGATTGCCAGCGGACCTCCGGTCAGCGTCTCGGTGAGTGGGGCAAGGAAGATCGCGCCCACGAGGGCACCAGCGGCAAGCGCCAGCGTCACGCCGTCGGTCCACACCACGCGGGGCACGTTCCTCGCCCGACGACGCACGTAGGTGACCACGCCCGCGACCGCGAGCGGGTAATACGAGAGGTATACGGGATCGGCCACAGTGGGAAACGCGTCAACGTCGGCTCTCGAGACCACGCTGGCATAGATGAGATCCGCGACGGCCGAGAGGGCCATGGCAAGACCCAGCAGTACCCACACCGACCTATCGCTGCGGCGTACGATCCCTCGCGCGATCGTCAACCCCGAGGCACCGAACATGAGCGCGGGGTACAGCGTCGCGTCACGATCGGGGTAGTCACCAGGGCCCACGATGATGAGCCACGCGAGCAGCCCTACCCAGCCGCTACCCAGTGCAACGAGAAGGAGCAACACGGGGGCTGGAAGGCGCGTGACGGCCTGACGCAGCCGCGCAACAGACACGGCGGCGCGAGGACGATTCATGCGTCACCTATCGTCCCTACACCGGGGGGCAGTGAGGAGCAATCGCCTGTGGCTTGCTCACAGTTTGCGCAGACTACGCGTCCACCTCGACTGTCTTGATGCGGGCCGTGTGCCCACTCACGATCCTCACGTCGCGCTTGCGCACCCCAAAGTGCTCCGCGAGCGCGGCAATCACGCCCTCGTTGGCCGCGCCGTCGACAGCCCGTTCCCGTACGTAAACGGTGAGCACACCGTCGGCGCCTGGCTCCACCATCGGGCCCTTCTTGCTGCCGGGCTTTGCCTGGATGCGGTGGCGCGCCATGGCTCCACGGTAGCGGCGCCGGACCGGCTCAGCGCGCGCGTGTCGGAGGTTGTCCCTACCGTGGTGCCATGTCCACCGACATCGCTGTGGAGGCGGATGGCCTCGTCAAGTCCTTCAAGGACACCAAGGCGCTCAAGGGCGTCTCGTTCCAAGTGCCGCGCGGCAAGGTGCTTGGAGTGCTCGGGCCCAACGGCGCCGGCAAGACCACCGCCGTGCGCATCCTTGCCACCCTCTTGAGGCCCGATGCCGGGCGCGCCACGGTCGCTGGCTTCGACGTGGCCACGCAGCCGCGCGAGGTGCGCAAGCGCGTGGGCCTCACGGGCCAGCAGTACGCGTCGATCGACGAGGAGCTGACAGGCCGCGAAAACCTCCGCATGATCGGCGAGCTGCTCAACATGCGCAGCGCGACGGCCAAGGCGCGCGCCGCGGAGCTGCTCGAGTGGTTCGACCTCACCGACGCCGCCGACCGCAACGCCAAGACCTACTCGGGCGGCATGCGGCGTCGGCTCGACCTGGCGGCCTCGCTCACCGGGCACCCCGAGATCGTGTTCCTCGACGAGCCCACCACGGGCCTCGACCCCGCCAAGCGCGAGGACATGTGGGACGTGGTGCGCGACATCGTGGGGCGCGGCACATCGGTGCTGCTCACCACGCAGTACTTGGAGGAGGCCGATGCCCTGGCCGACGACATCGTGGTCATCAACCACGGCGAGGTGATCGCGCACGACACCTCCGAGAACCTCAAGCGCGTGGTCGGTTCGCAGACACTGCGGGTACGCCCGGCCGACGCCGCGCGGGGCGGCGACGTCAAGGAGATTCTGCTGGGCCTGGGCGCAGACGGGGCCACCATCGGCGAGCCGCGGCCGGGCGAGTTCGCGATCCCCGTCACCGACGATGCCGCTCTGGGTCACGCCGTGGCGCGGCTCGCACAGGCACACATCGAGGTCACGGAGCTGTCGCTGTTGCTGCCGAGCCTCGACGAGGTGTTCTTCACGCTCACGGGCGAGCGCTCAAAGCCCGCCGCCGCCGAGGCCAGCGAGGAGGCCAGCGCATGACCAGCACCGCCACCCACGAGGTCTCCACGATCCCCCACGGCCCGCTCGACGTGGTCCGCCACTCGTGGGTGCTCGCCAAGCGCTCGCTCATCAAGACATGGCGCACCCCCGAGGGCCTCATCGACGTGACGCTCTCGCCCATCATGTTCACGCTGCTGTTCACGTACATCTTTGGCGGCGCGATTGCGGGCTCCACGTCCGACTACCTGCCGCTACTGGTGACAGGACTCATCGGCCAGAACATCGCGTTCGCGTCCGTGGGCATCGGCATCCAGCTCAAAGCCGACATGGAGAAGGGCATCTTTGACCGCTTCCGGGCGCTCCCCATCTCGCGCATCGCGCCGCTGTTTGGCGCGGCCCTGGGCGACGTGGTGCGCGGCCTGCTGCTCATCGCCGTGATGCTCGGCACCGGCTACGCGCTGGGCTACCGGATCGAGACCGACCCCGTGAAGTTCGTGGCAGGCTGCGCGCTCGCGATCCTGTTTGCCATGTGCCTCGCCTGGGCGCCGATGCTCGTGGGCCTCATCGCGCGCACCGAGCGCGCCGTGCAGGGCATCGTCTTCATGACGCTGTTCCCGCTCACGTTCGCGTCAAACGCGTTCGTGCCCACCGAGTCGATGCCCGGCTGGCTCGCCGCCTTCGCGAACGCCAACCCGCTGTCGCACCTGGTGCTCGCGCTGCGCGCGCTGTGGAACGACCCTGCCGCGGGGCCCGTCATGTCGAACAACGGCGACTGGGTGGGACCCGTCACCTGGACGCTCGTGTGGTGCGGCATCTTTGTGGTGGTGTTCGCGCCGCTCGCGATCCGCGCCTACAACCGCAGGGCGTAGGTCGGCGCAGCCACCCCACCGGAAAGACAAGCGGTGCGTGGCGCCCTCAGCTCGCCACGCACCGCTTGTCCCCTTCTACCGCTGCAGCGAGTCGATCAGCTCGTGCGCGTAGCGGTGGGTCTCTGGCAGCGATTCGATCCATACACGCGGGGGCTGTCGCACCAGGTTCCCCACCCGCATCGTGATCGCCCGCTCGGAAATGTGGTCGCGCAGCACCGCGATGCCGTGGCCCAGCATCGGTCCGCGCTCGACGAGGACGGCGTAGAGGCCATCGCCCAAGCGCGACATGGGGTAGCCGTCGCCATAGGCGCCCTTGAGCGCCTGACCAACGGCCGCGTTGCGCGCCATGCGCTGCCACGGGTCCGAGTCATCCGCCGTCACGTCGATCATCACCAGCGCGTGCGTCTGCGGCACCGTGGTGCCGTGGCGCGTCGCCGAGCCGTACACCTCCGCCAACCGCTGCGTGAGGTACTCGGCGCTGCCCAGGCCCGACTCCGCATCGGCCATCTGAGGAACCGAAGGTGCCGCGACGGTGCCCTCTGTCCAGCCGGCGCACAGCGCGCGGACGGACCGGATGGGAGCCGTCTCATATCCGGCCGACTTGAAGAGCACCGCCATGTCGTCGATGGCCTCGGTGATGCCCACTCCAGCCTCGGAGCGGGCCTGACCCAGGCGGAACGCCGCGGGCGCCGTGTCCAGGCGGGCCTCGAGAGCCTCGACCAGAGCCTCGGCGGCAGGCGTGTACCAATCGCCGGGGCGCAGCCACACGGAGTCGATGCTGCGCGACTGCCACAGGAGCAACAGGTCGGACGTGCCGACCTCGCTCGTGGAGTGCTCATTGCCTGTCATGCCCCATGAGAGGGGCGAGTGCACACCCTATGACGCGAGGTCTTCAAAAAACTTCAGAAATGCACCAAGATGGTCGAGGTTTGTGACAAAGGCCACTGCCGCGTGTTCTTGTGCGCACGATGGGGTGCGAGGGAACATAGTGTGACCTTTGTCTCGCCGGGGACAAAACGGAAAGGCGCTATGGGGCAGAACCAGATCGCGCTGTGGACGGAGACGTCCAGCGATCCCGAGCTGATTGCCGGTGTGCGCGCCGGCGACTCGGCTGCCTTTGGCGTGCTCTACGAGCGCCACGCCGACGCCGCACGCAAGGTTGCGGCGCAGTACACCAACGCCGCGTCGGACATCGATGACGTGGTCTCCGAGTCCTTCTCGCGCGTGTTGCGGGCGCTGCAACAGGGCGACGGCCCCGACCTTGCCTTCCGCGCCTACCTCTTCACCATCGTGCGACGCACGGGCATGGACCTCATCAACAAGGGCATCCGCACCCGGCCGCGCGACGACATGAGCACCTTCGAGGATGCTCTCGGCTACGAGGCCGCCTCCGACGAGCCCGCCATGGCCGGCTTTGAGCAGAGCCTCGTCGCCGATGCCTTCAAGTCGCTCCCCGAACGCTGGCAGGCGGTGCTCTGGTACACCGAGGTGGAAAAGAAGAGCCCCAAGGAGATCGCGCCTCTGCTTGGCCTCACAGCGAACGGCGTCGCGGCGCTGTCGTATCGCGCCCGCGAGGCTCTGCGCCAGGCATACCTTCAGCAGCACCTCGCCGGCGCCGACGATGTTGACTGCATCGAGGTCAACACGCAGTTGGGTGCCTTTGTGCGCGGCGGGCTGAGCAAGCGCGAGGCGGCACGCGTCGACAACCACGTGCAACTGTGCCCCAAGTGCGCAGCCCTGATCGCTGAGCTTGAAGACGTGAACCGCGGCATGCGCGCGGTGATCGCGCCCCTCATCCTCGGAGCCGCGGGCCTTGGCGCGTTGCAGGGCGGCCTCCCGATCGGCGGCGCGTTTGGAACCGGCGCCGCTGCGGCAGGCGGTGCTGGCGCAGGAGCGGGCACCGGCGCAGGTATTGCTGGCGCTGGCACCGGGGGCGTCGCCGCAGGTGCCGGAGGAGCAGCGGCCATTGTGGGCGCCGGAGTCGCGGCCATGCTCACCTCCGGCGGGGCTCCCGCACCCGCAGCCGTGGGCGCGGCGGGAGCGGGCGCTGCGGGCAGCACGGCAGGAGCTGGCGGAGCCGCAACGAGTGCGATTGGCGCGGCTGCGGGCGCTGGGACGGCTGTAGGCGCGGGGGCGGCAACCGGTGCGGGCGTCGCTGCCGGCGCATCAGTGGGCGCGGGTGCTGGCATCGGCGGCCTTCTTGCCGGCGCGGGCGCTCTGCTACTGCCAGCCGCAGCGGTGGTGGGCGTCGCGTCCGTCGCCATTGCCGGCGCGGGATTCTTTGGAGCGATCAGCGGCGACCCCACGGGCGACCCCGGCTTGCCGCCGCAGGCTCAGACCGGACCCGTCCCGCACGACGACGCTGCGGGAGATGGCTCGGGATCTGCGGCCCGCGATGGGGGCGTCGCTTCTGAGTCGACGACGACACCGTCGGATGCCGCCACCGACCCCGGCGACGGCACCACCGACGCGCCGCCCTCCACAGACTCCCACCCTGGAGCGACGCGCGGCGGCACCTCCGGCGGCACGTCGGGCACAGGCGCAGGCACGGGAACCAGCACCGGAACGGGAACCGGCGACGGCTCCGGAACGGGAACCGGCGACGGTTCCGGAACGGGAACCAGCACCGGAACGGGAACCGGCGACGGCACCGGCGACGGCACCGGCACAGGCACAGGTGCAGGTGCAGGTGCAGGCACGGGAACTAGCGGCGGCACCGGCACAGGTACCGGATCGGGTCCCGGCGACGGCTCGGGAGCTGGCACTGGTACCGACCCCGGCACCGGTTCCGGTTCCGGTTCCGGCGACGGTACGGGCACTGGTACCGATCCAGGCACCGGTTCCGGCGACGGCACGGGTGATGGCCCAGGCTCCGGCGACGTACCGCCCGCTGCGCCGGTGGCGCTCCTGAGCCTCGCCAAGGCGCCACTCGATTACCTAGAGATTCCCCACACCAACCCGCGCCTCGCCATGTCGCTCTCCAACACGGGAGACGGCGCGGCTGATGACATCACGGCGCAGATCACGCTTCCGGCTGGACTGACCTTCGGCCCGCCGCCAGGCGGAGCCGCAGCGCTCAGCGCGTTCCCTGCCCAGCGCCTCGCCGCCTATATGGAGTTTGCCACCACGGGAGCCTTTGCGGCTGGCGACTGGACCTGCACCTACGCCGACGGCAACGCGACGGCGGACTGCTTGCTCACCACGCTCGGAGCTGGCGGGGCATCGCGGCTCGAGCTCCCGGTAAGCGTGGGCGGAGCGCTCGCGCACGATGCCAGCACCAGTTTCAAGGTGGCGTCGGGCGACCAGTCGATCGATTACTCGGTGCTCACCGGAGTGGAGCAGAACGAGGAGGACGTTGACGTCGTCTACTCCGACGAGGGCCACCTCGCGGCCATGCACGTGGGCGCCACTCTGATGGGTTGCGACCAGCGCGACTCCTCGTGCGTGGCGGTCATGAGCTCCGCAGGGAGCACCACCAACAGCTCCGCGAACAACAACTCGTGGACCATGTTGGCGCTCAACGAGGCAGGCGGCACCAGCAACTCCTCCTCCTCGATGCTGCAGCTCCCCGCGGGCGCGCACGTGACGTACGCGAGCCTCGAGTGGGCGGCCAACCGCTACTCCACCGACGCCTTCAGCGGCCCACTGGACGCCGCACGGCTGCGCGCGCCGGGTCAGGCTCAGTACCTCGACATCACCGCCGACTCCGTGTCGCAGACCTATGACCCCGACGGTCGCGTGTACTACCAGGCACGCGCCGACGTCACCGACCTGGTCGACGAGTTCGGCTCCGGCGAGTGGTCGGTCGCCGACGTGGCGCTCGCGGCGACACGTAAGGACCCCAACAGCACCTACTTTGGCGGCTGGGCCCTCACCATCGTCTACGCCGATCCCACGCTCGCCAACTCGCGCGTCGCACTCTTCGACGGCTCCGAGTGGGTCTCCACCGCCAACAAGGCCGACTTCACGTTCTCCACGAACTCGCGCGCCCAGGTCACCCTCGGCTGGACCGCATGGGAGGGCGACCGAGCGCTGATCGGCGACCGGATCGACGTCGACGGCGACACGTACGCGCCCATGCGCTGGGATGGAACTCGATCGTTTGTGGGCGACTCGGGCAATGCGGCGGACTCCACGGCCACCGGAGGCCTGTACGCCAATGCGCTGGGAGTGGACGTGAAGCTGTTCCGCCCAGGAACGGTGCCGGCTGGAGTCCACACAGTCACCGTCAGATCCTCGGGCGACAACTTCTTGCTCAGCACGCTCACGGTCACCATCGCCGACGACGAGTAGCCTCGCCCGGCGTGCCGGCGTTCCTCGCTACATGCGGCCGGCGGGGTCCCACGGTTGGTCGAGCTGCCGAGCTGTGCGCATCGCCATCGGCTCGCCGCAGTCGCGTGCCACCATGTGCAGCGCCATGTGAATGCCCGAGGTGAGGCCGCCCGACGTCACCACGTCGCCGGCATCAACCCAGCGCACGCCGCGCTGTGCATCACCCACCTGGCCTGTGGCGACGAGATCGTCCACGTCCTCCCAGTGAGTCGTGGCTTGCAGGCCCTCCAACACCCCCGCGCGCGCCAACAGGAATGCACCAGTGCACACCGATGTCACGACCGGCGCCACGCCCACGAGCGCCTCGACGGCGCGCATGAGTCCCGGCTGGGCGAGCGCCGCAGCCACGTCGATCGTGCCGGGTACTACCACTGTGTCCACGGGCCCCACGTCGCCGGCGGCCGTCAACTTCGTGAGGGTCATACCGCCAAACGCTGAGACGTCCTCGCCATCCGGACTCACCAGCACCACTTCGTACAACGGGGCTTCGCCGTCACGCTCGGCGAGCCTCGAGGCCGTGAGGAAGACCTCGTAGGGTCCGCCCGCGTCGATGAGGTCAAAGCCGTCAAACACCAGGATCGCGATGCGTCGAGTCATGGCACGACGCTAGCGACGCCAGTGCGCGCCTGTCAGCCCGGAACTGGCCCCTAAGCGATGACCTGCGAGGAGCCGCGTCGTCGCACCACCAGCCACAGGCTCGCCTGGCCCACCACGAGCGCGCCGAGAATCACCACGGCCATGCCCGCAGCCGTGCCGCCCACGACGCTCACCAGCGGGGACAACGCTCCCGCGACGATCATGTTGGTGGCGCCCACAAGGGATGCGGCGGTGCCCGCCTCCGTGGGGTGGTCGACAAGCGCCATCACCTGAACTGTGGGCATCACGATGCCCACCGGCGAGACCACAAAGAAGAGCGCGATCAGCAGGCCGACCAGTCCACCGCCCAGCGCATCGACCACCCACAGGGCCACCCCTCCGGCGGTCATGATGGCGAGGCCGATGCCGGTGACGTAGCGCGGCGGCATGCGACGCATCAGGCGCGCCGAGATCTGAGTGCTGGCCACGAGGCCCACGGAGTTGAGGGCAAACACCATGCCGAACTCCTGCGCGCTCAGGCCGTACGTGTCCTGAAGCACAAACGACGAGGCGGAGAGATACGAGTAGAGCGCTGTAAATGCCGCCGCCCCCACGATGGCGACGCCCACAAACGCAGGGTCTGTCACCAGCACGCGATAGCGGCGCTTGAGCTCAGGCTTGGAGAATCCCCTGCGGTGCTCCGGGAGGCTCTCGACGAGCATGACGGCGGCCACCAGCATCACAATGAGGCCGTAGGCGGCAAGCACCACAAAGACGCCTCGCCATGGGATGACCCGCAGCAGCTGCGAGCCCACGACCGGCGCAATCACCGGCGCGAGCCCGTTGACGAGCGCAAGGCGCGACAGCATCGTCACCAACCGCTGGCCTCCGAACAGGTCACGGACCACTGCCATCGCGACCACTGCGCCACCTGCGGCGCCGATGCCCTGCAGCACGCGTCCCGCCATCACCCACTCGACCGACGGCGCACTTGCGACACCAATGCTGGCCGCAATGTGCAGCACCGTGGCGCCCAGCAGTGGCCAGCGTCGGCCCACCGCATCGGAGAACGGGCCCACGATGAGTTGGCCCAGCGCAAACCCGATGGTGGTGGCCGTCAGCGTGAGCTGGATGGCCGCATTGGTGGTCATCAGATCCTGCGCGACTGCCGGGAACGCCGGCAGGTACAGGTCGATGGTGAAGGGACCGAGCGCCACGAGCGATCCGAGCAGCAGGATGTAGCGCAGGCGCTCGGCGCTGGTGAGCTGGTCTCCGGGGTGCACGATGGCCTCGGTGGTGGTCGTAGCAGTGGGCGCAGTCATGGGCGCGCGTCGCCTCCAGAAAGATCGTAGGAAGCACGGCGTGGGCACACAACGGTGGGTACCGGCGTCGGCAGGTAGGCGGCGACAAGCGCCGCCGTTGGATCATAACGTTTCGACCTCCGCGCTTCTTCCCGCCCCGCGTTTCCCTCCCCCGTTCCGAGCGCGACCGATGCCGAAACGCCGACAGGGGGCGAGGTTGCGCTGGGAAGGATCAAGCCTGACCGCCCTCCCGGCGGAACCTCGCCCCCTGTCGGGCGCTAGAGACTAGTCGCGCTTGGAGCTGGCCTGCGCGTTCACCTCGTAGGAGGTGTTCTGCTGCTCAAAGAAGTTCACGAGCTGCAGGGTGTCATTGGCGGCCGCCATCCACTTGGCGGGGTTCGACACGTTGAACTCGGGCTCGAAGCCCAGTTCCTCAAGGCGACGGTCAGTGAGGTACTTAACGTACGTGTTCACGTAGTCGGCGTTGAGGCCGAGGATGCCGCGGGGGAACATGTCGCGGTTGTAGGCCTCTTCCATCTCCACTGCCTGGAGGATCATGCCGCGGATCTCCTCGGCGAACTCCGGGTCCTGAAGGTCCTCATTCTCGTCGAGCACTGTGAGGATCAGGTTGATGCCAAACTGCAGGTGCAGCGACTCGTCGCGGATGATCCAGTCCATGAGCGAGCCGAAGTTGCGCAGCAGGTTCCGCTGACGGAACGACAGCGCGACCATGAAGCCCGAGTAGAACCAGATGCCCTCAAGGATGATGTTGTAGGCGATGAGGTTGCGGATGAAGTCCTTCTTGCCCTCGGTGGTCTTGATGTCGAGGGTGTCCTCGGTCATCCGCTTGATGAACTTGGTCTCGAACGCCTCCTTGGCGGCCATCGAGGGCACCTCGACGTGCGCCGAGTACGCCTTCTCGCGGTCGATGGGGAACGTCTCGAGGATGTACTCGAACGTCATCGTGTGGTTGGCCTCTTCCCACATCTGCTTGGCGAGGTACAGGTGTGCCTCGGGAGCGTTGATGTAGGGGTACACGCCAAACGCGAGCGCCTTGTTGACGAGCAGCTCGTTGGGGTTGAAGTACGAGATGAGGTGAAGCAGCGCGTGCTTCTCGTCATCCGTCATCTTCTTGAAGTCAGCGAGGTCTTCGCCCAGCTGAATCTCGTTGGGGAACCACGTGTTTGCCACGGCCTGGTCGTACAGGTCCATCGCCCACTGGTAGGTCACTGGCTTGAGCAGGAGTCCGTCCTGGACGCCGGAGCCGAGAATGGCCATCGTCTCTTCCTTACTTACGAATCGTTACGGGTGAGGTGAGCGCTGCCTACTGGCAGGACTCGCACTGGAGGCGCTCCATCGGGTCGACGGGGCATGCCACTCCGTCCACCAGCTCAGTGTCGCCGCTCGCGTTGATGAACGAGGCGTCGAGCACCTCGAACACCGTGGATCCCATGGGAGCGATCGCGGGCGCGGCAGCCTCCTGCGCCTCAGGGGCCGGAGCCTCGGGAAGCGACGTGGGGGGAAGCGCGGGCTTGTCGGCCGGAGCCGGGGCAAGCGCCTCGGGAGCCTCCGTGGCGACGGCGGCCACGGGAGCCGCTGCCTTCGCGAGTCCGCCGAAGCCCTTGCGGGCGGGGGCGGTAGCCGGTGCGACAGCGGGAGCCTCGACCGGAGCGTCGGCCGCCGCCTCAGCAACGGGCGCGGCGGACGACGCGGGCTTGACGGCCCCGCCGAATCCCTTGCGAGCTCCGCCAAAGCCGGTGCGCGAGGGGCCCGACGTGGACGCCGCGGCGCGGCCCGAGGCCGAGCCAGTCTTGTTGATGTTCTCCGTCTTATTCACGCGCACAGTCGACTGCTCGGCGGTGTGACGCGGCTTCATGTGGAGGTAGTACGTCGTCTTGACGCCCTTCTCCCACGCGAAGGCGTAGAGGTCCATCATCTTGTCGACGTCGCGGTCCTCAAGGTAGATGTTGCGGCTGATGGCCTGGTCGATCCACTTCTGGGCGCGCGCGGCGACCTCGAGGAACGCGTGCGGGTCCAGCTGGAACGAGGTCTTGTAGACCTCGACCAGGTGCTCGGGCACGCCCTCGACCTTAGACAGGTCGCCCTGCGCGGCCAGCAACTGGTCCTTGACGTCCTCCCAGATGCCCAGCTTCTGCAGGTCCTCGACCAGGTTGCGGTTCACCTCGAGGAACTTGCCGGACGAGGTGTTGCGGCTGAAGATCTGCGAGAACTGCGGGTCGAAGCCGGGCGTGGTGCCGGCCACGAGGCCGATCGACGCGGTGGGCGCCACGGCCATGAGGGTCGCGTTGCGGATGCCGCCCTTGACCTTCTCGCGCAGCACGTCCCAGTCCATGCGCATGGTGCGGTCAACCGTGAGCGCGACGCCGCGGTCCTCCTCTACCTTGGCGATCGTGTCGAACGGCACGAGGCCCTTCGACCAGCCGGAGCCCTCGAAGTTGTCGTACGAGCCGCGCTCTCGGGCAAGATCGGCCGACTCGTCGATCGCGTGGTACGACACGAACTCGACGATCTCGTCGATCAGCTCGTACGCCTCCTCGGAGTCGTACGCGAGGCCCTTCTTCTCGGTGATGTCGGTGAAGCCCATGACACCCAGGCCGATCGCGCGGTTCTCGCGGTTGGCGTGCTCGGACTCGGGCACTGACGACAGCGTGATGTCCACGAGGTTGTCGAGCTGGCGCACGGCGAGGCGCGTGGAGGTCTCCATGCGCTTCCAGTCGATCTCGCCGTCGATGAAGTGCGCGGGCAGGTTGATGGACGCCAGGTTGCAGACGGCGATGTTCTCGCGGTCCTGCGGCAGGCAGATCTCGGTGCACAGGTTGCTGAGGTGGATGGTGCCCGTGTTGGTGTTCAGGGCACGGTTGTTGATCGTGTCCTTCCACGTGAGCCAGGGGTGCGACGTGGTCTGCAGGGTCACAAGGATCTGCTTGTACTGCTCGCGGGCGCGCATCTTCTGGAAGCGGTGCATGCGGCCGGACTCGGCCATCGCGATGTACTCGGCGTAGCGGGCCGAGAAGGCGGAGCCGACGAGCTCAACAAGGTCGGGCGTCTCGGCGGGATCGAACAGGTACCAGTCCTGATCGTTCTGCACGCGCTTCATGAACTCGTCCGAGATCCACACGGCCGTGTTCGCGGTGCGGGTACGGCGGTAGGGGTCACCTGAGTTCTGGCGCAGGTCAAGGAACTGGTGGAAGTCCAGGTGCCAGTTCTCCATGTAGAACGCCAGCGCGCCAAACTTCTTGCCGCCTCGCGACACGGCGCGCAGCGTCGAGTCAATGGTGTGCATGAACGGGATGGGGCCGGTCGAGGTGGTGTTGTTCGACTTGATAGGCGAACCCTCGGAGCGCAGCTTGGTGACCGAGAGGCCGATACCTCCGGTGCCCTTGGTGAGCCACATGACGTCGCGCACCGACTTGGCGATGTGCTCGATGTCGTCCTCCATCTGCATCACGAAGCAGTTGGAGAGCTGGGGGTACGAGGTGCCGGCGTTCACCAGCGTGGAGCCTGCGGGCAGGTACTCGAGGTTCGAGATCTTGTCGTAGAACTTGAGCGCCGCCTGCGTGGGGTTGTTCTCGTTGAGCGACAGGCCCATGGAGACGCGCATCCAGAAGTACTGGGGCACCTCGAGCGCCTTGCCATGGCGATCGGTGATCATGTAGCGGTTGCGCATGGTCACGGTGCCGATGTACTTCATGAGGTCGTCACGACGGTGGTCGATCGCCGCGGCGAGGGCGTCCAGGTCAAACAGCTCCACGAGGCGCGTGTCGAGCAGCCCCTCCTCGACGGCGTCGCGAATGTAGCCGGGGAAGCGGGCCTGGTGCAGCAGCGCGAGCTCAAGCTCCGTGTCGTAGCCGCCCAGCACGCGCTTGTAGATGACCTTGCGGAGCAGGCGCGCCGCGACGATGTCGAAGTTGGGGTCGTCCTTGACGTTCTGGACCGCCACGCCAATCGCAGCCTCGTCCAGCTGCTCGGTGGTGATGCCGTCGAACAGCGTGATAGCCAGCTCGGAGGCCACCTGCGTGGTGATGGAGATCTGGTCGGGCAGACCCGCGGCGGCCTTCTCGATCGCCTTGTTGATGCGGTCGGCGTTGTACGGCTCCTGCGTGCCGTCGCGCTTGGTGACGTAAATGCCGTTGCGCTGGGGGTTCGCGTCGGCAACTGCCGCCGACACCTCGCCCTTGATGTCTGCCGCGTTGTTCTCCGTGATCGTCACGATGCTCCTTCGAGGACTGTGGCCCAGGGGCCGAAGGTGTCGCCGGGTGTTGGCGACGGTGGTGCCAGAACTTTCTGGCGAGGACGTTCGCCCGGGCGGGGTGTGGGGGGTCGTGGTCCCCCTCGCCCGCCCGAGCGCTGAGGTCGAGAGTAGCCCCGATAAAGGTCCCTTTTCAAGCCGGAAACGCTAGATGTTGGGGTTCGTCGCGGTCCCACACCACTAGATGTAGTGGTCCTGTTGATGACGTTGTGGGCAGGATGTGGACAACTCGGCGTGTCGTCCACACCAGCCGACTCAAACTGTTGACACTGTGTGCACCCCGCCGAGGGGACCCCTCTAGGGTCTCGCGGGGGTGTGACACGTGGGAGCGCCTTTGCCTCGCGCGCGCGGACGCGCCACACTATGTCCCGTGATTCGCCTCGCTTCCGCCGCCATTGCCGCATCGCTCCTGCTTGCCGCGTGCTCGTCGACGACCACCCCTGACGCCTCGGCCGCCCCCGGGACGCCCAAGGACTTCTGCCACGCGATGCAGGCCGCTGCCACGGCAGCCTCGCCCGCCGCGACCTCGCTCGACGATCTGTTCGCCAAGATCGACGCGATGGCTGCTGGCGCGAGCGACGGCGACATCGCCGCACTGAACGCCGCCGGCACCGCCTCCGCGGACGCCTCGACCGCCTACGTGGCCACCTTGGACACCGCCAAGAGCGTCGCCCCGGCCGAGGTCACCGACGACTTCACGACCCTCGCGTCGTACTGGAACCTGTACGCGCTGGGTATGGCCCAGGTGGCGGCATCGGTCGACTCGTACGGCAAGCTCGTTGACCAGACGCAGGCCCTCGCCTCGTCCGAAGAGGCGACCACGCTGATCTCGGAGCAGCCCACCGCGCAGTCCCACATCAACGACGTGTACCTGCAGCAGTGCAGCTAGGCGGCTAGCGCCGCCTCCTAGACGATGCCGTACAGGCGGTCGCCCGCGTCGCCCAGCCCGGGGACGATGTAGCCCACCTCGTTGAGCTTCTCGTCGACGCACGCGACCACCACCGACACGTCGGCTCGGTCGCCCACGGCCTTCTTGACGTTCTCGATACCCTCGGGCGCCGCGAGCAGGCACACGCACGTCACGTCTGTGGCGCCGCGCTCCAGAACGTAATCGATCGCCATGATGAGCGAGCCGCCCGTGGCAAGCATCGGGTCAATGAGGAACACCTGGCGGCCGCTCAGGTCCTCGGGCAGGCGGTTCGCGTAGGTGATCGCCTCGAGCGTCTCCTCGTCGCGCTTAAGGCCAAGAAAGCCCACCTCCGCGCTAGGAAGCAGCCGCGTCATGCCATCGAGCATGCCGAGGCCAGCGCGCAGGATCGGCACAATGATGGGGGCCGGATCAGCGATGCGGGTGCCCACCGTGGTGGTGAGCGGGGTCTCTACCTCGCGCTCCTCGACGCGCACGTGACGCGTCGCCTCGTAGGCCAGCAGCGTGACCAACTCGTCCACCAACAGGCGGAACGTGGGCGACGGCGTGTTCTTGTCGCGCAGGACGGTGACCTTGTGGTCAATGAGCGGGTGATTGGCGACGTGAAGCTGCATGGGGCACACGCTACCGCGACGGGGCCCGCGACGGGGGCGGCTTGAGGCCCTTTCTGGCGGCCGCGCGCGCGGCGTCGGCTAGGTTGGCGCGTATGAATCACGACGCCGCGATGGCCCTCGCGCTGGGCGAGGCGCGCGCGGCGGCCGAGCACGGCGACGTGCCAGTGGGCGCTGTGGTGCTGAGCCCCGCCGGCGAGGTCGTGAGCATCGGCCACAACCGACGCGAGGCCGACGGCGACCCCACCGCCCATGCCGAGGTACTGGCGCTACGAGCCGCCGCAGAGGCACTGGGCACGTGGAGGCTCGAGGGACACACCCTGGTGGTGACGCTCGAGCCGTGCGCCATGTGTGCGGGCGCGGTGCTGGCCGCGCGCATCCCCAGACTCGTCATCGGCGCATGGGATGAGAAGGCCGGCGCGACGGGCAGTCAATGGGACCTCGTGCGCGACGCGCGTCTTGGCTCCAAGGTGGAAGTCATCGCGGGCGTGCGCGAGGCCGAATCCGCCGCGCTGCTGCGCGAGTTCTTCGAGGCCCGGCGCTAGCCGCGTGTGACGCGGGTGGCCCCGGTTTGGTGGGGGCACCGCAAACCGGTATCCTCGTCCGGCAAGGTGATGTGTCCGAGCGGCCTAAGGAGCACGCCTCGAAAGCGTGTGTGGGTGAAAGTCCACCGTGGGTTCAAATCCCACCGTCACCGCCGAACGGCAACGGCCCGGTCTCCTCGAGGGGAGCCGGGCCGTTGTCGTGTCTGAGGGACAGTGTGGGTTCCTAGAAGCGGAAGCTCGAGACGCGCTCGGTGAGATCCGCGGAGAGCTGGTTGAGCTCGTTCACAGCGTCAGACACCTTGTCCAGCACCTGCACCGAGGTGACGGCGGACTCGGCCACCGACGAGATGCCGCCAGCGATATTCTCGGCGCCACCCGCGGCATCGGCCACGTTGCGGCCCATCTCGTTGGTGGTGGCGGTCTGCTCCTCGATCGCAGAGGCGATCGTGGACTGGAACTCGTTGATGGACTGGACGATTTCGGCGATCTGGCCGATCACCGTCACGGCACCCTGCGCGTCGCCCTGAATGGCGTCCACACGACGGGCGATGTCCTCGGTGGCCTTGGCCGTCTCGCGGGCAAGCTCGCCCACCTCGCCTGCCACGACCGCGAAGCCCTTGCCTGCCTCGCCTGCGCGGGCCGCCTCAATGGTGGCGTTCAGGGCGAGCAGGTTCGTCTGCTCGGCAATCGAGGTGATGACCTTGACGACGTTGCCGATCTCCTGGCTCGAGACGCCCAGGCGGGCAATCTGGTCGTTAGCGGCCGACGCGGCCTCCACGGCCTGCTGACCCACACGCGCGGCCTCGGTGGTCGAGTGCGCGATCTCGCGGATCGACGCCGTCATCTCCTCGGAACCGCGGGACACATCGGTCAGGTTGCGGCTCACCTCGGAGGCGGACGCGTTGACCATATCGGCCTTGGCCGACACGTCGCGGGTGGAGGCAACCACCTGCTCGCGACCAGCGGCCAGCGACTGGGACGACTCGGCGACCTGGATCGCGGAGCCCGCGACGCGTGCCATGGTCTGGCGCAGCTCGGCGGTGGCCTTGTCCAGCGACTTGCCCATCTGGCCCAGCTCGTCACGCGACTCGAGTCCGCACTCGACGGTGAAGTCGCCCTCGGCCAGGGCATCCGTCACACGGCGCACGTGGTGCACCTGGTTGCGCAGGATGCCGGCGGCAACCAGCGCGAGGAAGATGGAGACGATCAGCGCGATCGCCACGATGAGGATCGACTGAACGATGGCGGTGTTGGCCTCACGCTCGGACTGAGCGGCAACGGCGTCGGCGGTGGCGGCAAGCGTCGCCTCCTCGGCCTCGAGGCTCGCGATCGCGGCGTCGAGGGCACTCTGCGCCTCCTCGGCCGCAGCCTGGAACGCCTGCTGGTCGGTGTCGGCTGCGGCCGGCTGCATCTTGGTGTCGCGCAGTTGCTTCCACTGCGCCCACGCGTCCTTGAACGCCTGCCAGTCGTCGCCACCGAGCTGTGCGGTGACGTTGCCAAGACTCGCCACGCCCGCCTCGTAGGCAGCGGCTGCCGCGTCGAGGTCGGCGTCAGTGCCGGCGATCTTGTCCACCCACACCTGCTGCTCCGCGGCGGTGTCGGCGGGCATCGCGGCGTACGTGCTGATCAGCATGCGCGCCTTGAGCTCCTCTTGGTGCACCACGCCGATAGGCGCGGCCACCGTGTTCTGGAGCGCCACCACAGCGGCGGTGTCGTTCGAGGCGCGCACGATGCCAGTGATGGCCACGGCAGCGGCGCCGGACGTCACGATGGCAAAGACCACCACGATGGCGATGATCTTGGCACGCAGGCCAAAGTTCTCGTAAACACGGATCGCGGCATTGGTGCGGCGGGGTGCCTTACCTGCGGCCTTGAGCGATGGTGCTGCAGAAGTCATGGGAGTTCCCTCTTTCTATCTGGGGAACACTTCGACTGAAGTGCCCCCCAACTGAGGGTTCTGAGCAAACTCTGTGCTGGCCGTCACACTGTGACGCGACTGCTACGCGGCGGGCGTGGGCGACGGAGATGCTGACTCGGAGGGAGCCAGCGGGTCCACGGGGATGATGCGCGGCGCCGGCACCTGCTGCGCACGGTCAACCGGAACGCAGTTCACGGGGCCTGCAAGCTCCTCGGCGTCGTCGAGCTCAGGAGCATACGCGGGGCGAATGTCCGAGGTCTCAAACTGCTCACCCAGGATGATGTCCACCACCGCTCCCTGGCGCGAGTCCAGCACGTACTCCACCGTGGGGAAGTTGCGCGCGACGGTGTAGGCACCCCGCAGCCCATCGACGCCAAACTGGATGCGCACGGCCCCCGAGTAGGTGAGGTTCCAGTTGGTGGCGCCAGTGCTCACGTAGCCGCGACCCACCAGCACGTCCAGCGTGCCACGGGCAAGGCCCGACTGATCGGTGCCGTTCAGCACGCGCACGGGCACCTGATCGGCAGGCAGCGGCATGTTCTCGCCGTTGCCCTCGTCGCGAGGAGCGCACGCAAGCGTCGCGGTGTCTTGGTAGTCCGGCGGCGGCGTGTAGATCGGCTCGGCAAACGGCGACACGACGCGGCCCTGGTACACGCCCAGAGCGATGGTCGCGATGGCGGCGAGAAGGACCACCAGCAGGCCGAACACCAGGAACTGGCGTTCGCGACGGTGCCGACGCAGAATCTCCCGACGCGTTCGCATCGTACGAGAGGCCACGGTCACCTACCTGCGGGTCGAGGTCACAAGGGACAACTGGCGGAGGATGGGGGATTCGAACCCCCGAGGGCTTGCACCCAACACGCTTTCCAAGCGTGCGCCATAGGCCACTAGGCGAATCCTCCAGGCCCGGCAATGGTACCCGAGCATCGGCGGTGGAGCGAACCGCCCGGGCCGCGCGCCGTCGCGGAGCCTATTAGACTGTCAGCGACCCCCCACGTGGCGTTACCTCGCCCAACTCCCCCAGGTCGGGAACGAAGCAAGGGTAAGCGGGCTCTGACGGGTGCGTGGGGGGTCCTTCTATGCCCGGGCACAGGCGGAGCCGATGCCACCTGACGATGTCCCTCGCGCCCACTAGGCTCGGGGAATGACCACCGCGCTGTACCGCCGCTACCGGCCCGACTCCTTTGCCGACGTCGTGGGCCAGGAGCACGTGACCGCCCCGCTCATGCAGGCGTTGCGTTCAGACCGGGTGGCTCACGCGTACCTCTTCTCGGGCCCGCGCGGCTGCGGAAAGACCACGTCTGCCCGCATCTTGGCGCGCTGCCTCAATTGCGCCGAGGGGCCCACCGACACCCCGTGCGGCACGTGCCCGTCGTGCGTCGAGCTGGCTCGCGGCGGCCCGGGCTCGGTGGACGTGGTGGAGATCGACGCCGCCAGCCACAACGGCGTCGACGACGCCCGCGAGTTGCGCGAGCGCGCGGCCTTCGCGCCTGCGCGCGATCGCTACAAGGTCTTCATCCTCGACGAGGCGCACATGGTCACGCCGCAGGGATTCAACGCGCTGCTGAAGCTGGTCGAGGAGCCTCCTCCCCACGTGCGCTTCATCTTTGCCACCACCGAGCCCGACAAGGTGATCGGCACCATCCGCTCCCGCACGCACCACTACCCGTTCCGCCTCGTGGCGCCAGGCGTGCTCTCGGAGTACATGGCCAAGCTCGCCGGCGAGGAGGGCGTCCACGTGGACCCGGGCGTCTACCCGCTCGTGGTGCGCGCCGGCGGCGGCTCGGTGCGCGACTCGCTCTCGGTGCTTGACCAGCTCATCGCCGGCTCGGGAGAGGGCGGGGTCACGTACGAGCGGGCCATCTCGCTGCTGGGCTTCACCGACGCCACGCTGCTTGACGACGCCGTCGACGCCCTTGCCGCAGGCGACGGCGCCTCGCTGTTCGCTGTCGTGGGGCGAGTAATCGAGACGGGACACGAGCCCCGGCGCTTTGTGGAGGACCTCCTGGAGCGGCTGCGAGACCTGATCGTGCTCGCCGCCGCGGGGCCGTCCGGCGCGCAGGCCCTCGCTGACGCACCCGACGACCAGCGGGAGCGCATGATCGATCAGGCCCGGCGCGTGGGTCTGGCGCGGGCGTCGCGCGCAGGCGACATCGTCAACGACGCGCTCACCGGCATGATCGGCGCCACCTCACCCCGCCTCCACCTCGAGCTGCTGTGTGCTCGGCTGCTGGCGGCGGACGCCGCACCCACGCCGGCCGCAGTGCAGCCAGCCACAGTGCAGCCAGCCACAGTGCAGCCCGCCACAGTGCAGCCCGCCCCCACTCCCGCGTCGAGCGCGGCGCCCATGCCCGCCGCGCCGGCGCCCACGCACTCAGCGCCCGCGTCGGGCTCCTCCGCGCCGCCGTGGGACGTGCCGGCGGACGCTGGGGGCGCCCCCGCATCGGCCCCCGCGAGCCCGGCCGCCGCTCCACCGCCCGTCGCGTCGGCCCCCGCCGGCTCCGGCCTCGCCGCCGCGCGCGCTGCGGTTGCTGCGGCGCGCGAGGAGGTCATGACGCAGGCCGTGCCCGCTGTCAAGACGCCGCCGCCCGCGACCGCCCCCACCCCGCGCGTGGAGCCACGCACGGCTCCCGCGCAGCAGCCCCCCGCCACCGAGGCGACCCCGCAGGTCGCCGCACCCACGGGTGACGTGGCCGGCGGCGCCGAGGACTCCGAGCTCGTGCGCAGGCGCTGGCCCGAGGTGCTGGGCACCCTCGAGAGGCGCCGCGTGACGTGGGCCCTCGTGAGCGCGAACTCGCAGGTGCAGTCGGTCGAGGGCGGTGTCCTCAAGCTCGCCTTCGACAATCCCGCCATCGCCAGCCGCTTTGGCAGCGGGCAGCACGCAGAGAACGTGGCGCTCGCCGTGCGCGAGACGCTCGGCCTGCATGTGCGCGTGGAGTCGCTCGTGGGTCCGGTGGCGGCGGCCCCCGCAGCGGCGAGCGCACCGAGCCGGCCCATGCCGTCTACCGGAGCAATGCCAGCTGTCGGCGCCCCTGCGACTGGATCGGCGCCACTGTCCGCGAACGAGCCGCCGCTACCCACTGAAGCGCCACCGCCCGCGTACGACGACATCGAGGACATCTCCGAGGACGACGCCCGGGCACCTGAGGCCCAGTTGAGCGGCGCCGAGGTGATCGCCGCGATGCTCGGCGGCACGATCGTGGAGGACTAGATCATGCCAGACACGCGCGTGCTGCTGCTCCACGGCCTGGAGCACCACCGGCCGCGCCATCACTGGCTGTGGTGGCTCGCCGAGGAGCTTCGCCAACGTCGCGTCCCCGTGCAGTATCCACAGCTGCCGTCACCCGATCAGCCGGACCCCTCCGCGTGGACGGAGATCGCGCTCACCGAGCTGGAGATGCTGGGTGGCGGACACACGGTGATCGCCCACTCACTCGGCACCGTGCTGTGGTGCCACCTCGCCGAGCAGCTGCCGGCGCACCTGCGCCCAGCGAGGGTGGCTCTCGTCTCCCCGCCGTCGGTGTCGGTGCTTGAACGTGTCGCGCCCGCGTGGGCAGCGCTGGACCAGGGCCAGGTGGACGCGACGTCCACGGTGGTCATCGGTCGCGAGACGGACCCGTACAGGCCCGAGCCGCTGCCCACGTTTGCTGCGCGGCTCGGCGCGCGCGCCATCACCATCCCCGGCCCCGGTCACCTCACGCCCGAGGATGGCCTCGGTCCGTACCCGGGCGCCCTCGCATGGGCGCTTGGCGTCGAGGCAGACGCGTGGGAGCGCACCTAGCGGTTTCTGAACCGGGCGCCCCAAAGTCTTGGAAAGATCTGAGGTCGCGCCGATACGATCATCGACGCGTTGCGCCGTCACCCCACGAGGGCGCGCTGAGGGAGCGGACGATGCCCACCATGACTGAGACCACCGAACGGGTTGTCCTGCCCGGCGAGTTTCTGTTCTCCACCACCGACTCTCGCGGCGTGATCCAGTCCAGCAACGCTGCCTTTGAGCGCATCGCGGCCTACTCCAAGGAGAGCCTGCACGGCCACCCGCACAACATCCTGCGCCACCCGCAGATGCCGGCAGGCGTCTTCGCGATGGTGTGGGAGTTGCTGGGAGCGGGAAAGGTGGCCGCTGCCCACGTGCTCAACCGCGCCGCCGACGGCAGCGACTACTGGGTGCTTGCCACGATGAGCCCGCTGGGCGACGACTACCTCTCGGTGCGCGTCGCCCCCGCCAACCACGAGGTGTTTGATCGCATCAAGAGCCTGTATCGCGCCGCGCTCGGTGTCGAGACGCAGGCCGCCGAGGCTGGACTCAACCGGCGCGACGTCGCACAGGTGGGCAAGCAGTTTCTGGTCGACCGGCTCGCGGAGATGGGCCTGCCCAGCGTCGAGGACTACATGCGGCACCTGCTTCCGGACGAGGTGTTGCGCCACGCCCCGGCGCTCTCCGTCGCCGAGTCCGTGGTCGCGGAGCCAGGCGAACTGCAGCGTCTCGCGGCGGCGAGCCTCGAGACCGAACGCTCCCTTCTTGACCTCCTCGCAGCGCTCGCGGACTACGTAGCCGTAGCCGGAGCCCTCGATGAGGCGAGCCACGCCGCGGCCAACATGGAGGAGGCGGTTCGCGTCGCCGCCGAGATCTCTTCGCAGGTCTCCGACGAGTCGCCGGTGCTCGGCAAGACGGGGGAGGGGGTTGTCACTCAAGCGCGGGAGGTGCTCGACGTGATGTCTCGCCTCACGGCCTGCCTCCACGCGTGTCACGAGTTGTCGCTCGACCTGCGCCTCAGCATCGCACTCGCCAAGCTGCACGCCACTGCGGTGACGGCGTTCGTGCGGGAGATGGCGCAGCCACAGCCGGATGCGGCCCTGCGCAGGCAGATCACGCAGCTCACCCACTCGCTGGCCCACACCCTCGACCAGGTGGACGCCACTCTTGCCGACATCGCGCGCGGCCTGAGCGGCGTGGCCGATGACATCGCCGCGCTCGACAACCGAGCAAGCGACTTCCAGCGCGCACTGCACACGTGGCGCCACTTGGTGGTGCGGTTCAACCTCTCCGACACCTACGCCGCGAGGCTTGGCCCCATCGATGAGCAGCTCAACAAGGGCATGGGCCGCATGCGACGCCTGCGCGAGATCGCGGCGATGAGCCGCGACCTGGCCCAACCGGTGGAGACCGAGTCGGTGCACTTGACCTTCTCGCGCTTCTTGGCGCTGCTCGCCGCGAGCGCCTGACCCGCTGCGTCGTCCGCGACGCCTACGCTGGTGCGCATGTATGACGGCGCGGTGCAGGATCTGATCGACGAGTTGGGAAGGCTTCCCGGCGTGGGCCCCAAGAGCGCCCAGCGCATCGCCTTCCACCTGCTCGCAGCCGATGCCGACGATGTGGCACGCCTGGCCGACGCGATCACCACCGTCAAAGCTCGCGTGCGGTTCTGCAGCGTGTGCGGCAACGTCGCCGAGGACGAGTTGTGCCGCATCTGCGCGGATCCGCGGCGCGGCGACGACACGATCTGCGTGGTCGAGGAGCCCAAGGATGTGGTCGCGATCGAGCGCACGCGCGAGTTCCGCGGCCGCTATCACGTGCTGGGCGGCGCGATCGATCCGATGAACGGCGTGGGGCCCGACGATCTCCGCATCCGCGACCTGCTGGCCCGTCTGGGTGATGGCAAGGTCGAGGAGGTCATCATTGCGACCGACCCCAACATCGAGGGCGAGGCCACCGCCGCCTACCTCACCCGCATGCTCGCTCCCATGGGCATCACGGTGTCGCGCCTCGCCTCCGGCCTGCCCGTGGGCGGCGACCTAGAGTACGCCGACGAGGTCACCCTCGGTCGCGCTTTCGAGGGGCGTCGCAAGGTCTCCTAGGCACGGCGACGTGTCCCTCTCCCCCACGCGGGGAAATCTGCGCTGACTGTGAGATTGCGATGCTTACGCAACCGGTGCCGCGACCGATCCAACGTGAGACAGCGGACAGTGCGTGTCCGCCACCCACTCGGGCACGAGAGGACTTCATGGGCTTCACTCGACGCGGCAGGGAGCCGGCGGCATGGATGCAGGCAGCGCTCGACGAGGCTCGCTCGGACGTGGATGCCGTGACCCGCGTGGTGCGGCGACTTGAGAGCGCCCGATCCGCCGACGATGCCGCGCGCGTAGCGCTTGACACCGTGCGCGAGGAGTTTGGCTGGGCCTACGGCTCGTACTGGAAGGTTGCCCACGACAGCACCTTGCAGTGGTCGCTCGAAGCCGGCACGGTGTCACCCGAGTTCCGCGACGTGACCGAGGCAGCGTCGTTCCGCGAGGGTGTGGGCCTCTGTGGACGTGCGTGGAAGTCGCGCGACCTGGTCTTTGTGCCGGACCTGGGCGAGGTTGACGACTGCGTGCGCGCACCCGTCGCCCAAAAGTCTGGCGTGCGCTCGGGCGTGTGCTTTCCGCTGATGCGGGATGGCGCCGTGGCGGGCACCATGGACTTCTTCACGCTCGACCCTATCGCGCCCAGTGAGGGTCGACTCGCCGCGTTGCGGTGCGTGGGGCTCATCGTGTCGCAGACCATCGAGCGGCTTGCGGCCGTGGAACAGCACCGCGAGGACACCCAAGACGTCGAGTCAGTCGCCACCGTGATCCGCGAGGTCACAGTCGCCGAATCCCGCGAGGAGGCCCTGCAGCGCGCGCTCGAAGCAATCCGCCTCGGCTTTGGGTGGGAGTACGCCTCGTTCTGGCGCATCGACCCCGCGCTGAATGCCCTCACGTTCGTGCAGGAGTCCGGCACCGCAGGCGACGAGTTCAGGCAGGTGACCCGCGAGGCAAGCTTTGCCTACGGCGTCGGCCTGGCTGGTCGCACGTGGAAGGCGAAGGACCTGGTCTTTGTCCCGGATCTCGCCGAGGTCACCGACTGCGTGCGCGCTCCCGCCGCGCGTCGTGCCGGGGTGAGGTCGGGCGTATGCCTGCCGATCATCGTGCACGGCGAGGTCGTGGGCACCATGGACTTCTTCACCGTGAGGTCAGTGGAGCTCTCCGCGTCGCGCGAATCGGCGCTGCGCAACACGGCGTTCCTCGTGGGCCAGGCGCTCGAGCGCCACGCCGGTACCGACCGGCTTCGTGAGGCGGCGTCCCTGCTCGCCGACTCCATCCAGCGCGTCGAGGCGCAGATCGAGCAGGCAACCACAGTCGCCGACGAGGGCCAGCGGCTCGCGGCTCGGGCCAACGGCGAGGTGGCGGCGCTCGGGGAGTCCAGCGCCGAGATTGGCGAGGTGGTCACCGTCATTCAGACGATTGCGTCGCAGACAAACCTGCTGGCGCTCAACGCGACCATCGAGTCCGCGCGGGCGGGAGAGGCGGGACTCGCATTCGCCATCGTCGCGCGGGAGGTCAAGGCCCTTGCCGACGCGACGGCGACCGCCACCACCGAGGTGGGCACCAAGGTGGGCGCTATTCAGCACCAGGTGGGCGCCGTCATCGAGGCGCTCGCGCGGATCGGCGACGTGGTTGACCGGGTCCATTCGACGCAGCGCGAGATCGAGTCCGTGTTGGCCACGCAGCAGGAGACCACGCGCAGCATTTTGCGCTAGCCTCCCCGGCGTCGGCGCTGCGGACGGCCTACGCCACCCGCGAGCCGGTGGGCAGCGTGCCGTATGGCACCGCCGTGCGCCGCACGGCGATGGCCACCGAGCCGGCGGCGAGGAGCGCCTGGAACGCTAGCCCCCACGGCCACAGCGGCGACAGCCCATCCAGTTGTTGTTGACGGTAGAGCTCGTCCTCGCTCACCCCTGGGCGGCAGTCGTCGTTCGACGTCTCGGAGCCAAGGCGGAGCATGCGGACGCCCTGCTTGAGCGACGACAGGATGCCGTCTCCCCAGTACGCGTTGGCGTCATCGGCGCCCGGCGAGGGTGCCGAGTCAGCCACGATCACGTACGGATTCGCCGCGAGGAGCCACCAGTACAGGTCCGTGCGCGGCTGCTCGCTGATGTAGGTGTTCGTCTCGCAGGTGTACGCCGAGCCCCACTCGTCGCGGTACGCGTCATCCGGCACCGTGCGCCCATCGCCCTCGTAGTAGTACGTGCGGTACGAGTTGGTGACCTCGACCTCGTGCGTCACCACCAGCGAGAGCAACCCAAAGATGATGGGCAGGATTACCGTGATGACGGCCACCGACGTGTAGGTCAGCACGGCCGACGACGCCGTGCGCGACGTCAGCGCGGACCACGCGAGTCCCATCGCGCACACGAGCAGCAACTCGGCGGCCAGCACCGCCAGCACCACCACCATCGCACTGAACGGCATGCGGCCGTCCAGGTACGCGATCGCGATGAACGGCACGGCCACGGCCAGGAACGCCAGTGACGCGAGCCACGCGGCCAGCAGCTTGCCCAGCACAATGTCGGCGGCGCTCAGCGCGGTGGCCTGCAGCGGCGCGAGCGTGCCCTCCTTGACGTCTCCGTTGATGGAGGTCGCCGAGAGCGTGGGCGACACCACCAGGCCAATGAAGAGCACAAAGAACACCACAAGGCCGAACACCAGGTCGCCGGGACCGTTGTCGCCGCCGCTAGCGTTCACGGCGGCCCAGACCAGGAACGTCACACCCGCGAACAGTGCGGCCACGATCCCGAGCGCCCACTTCCAGCGCGTGGAACGCACGCGCTGCTTGAGCTCGAGTTGAGCGACGAGCCACAGCCCGGTCCACGACACGCGCCACGCGTCGCGCGCGGCCGACGACGGGGCCGGCTGAGGCGCCGACGCGGGGGCGGGGGTCGCTTCGGTGGTGGTCATCGCCGCTCCGCCTCCATCGTCAGGTACGCCTGTTCGAGGGCCGAGCCCACGGGGGCGATGCGCGCCACCCGGACCCCGGCAAGCGCTAGGCCGGCGAGCACGTTGGCCGCATCGGCATCGTCCGCGATGCTCACCACTGCCGCGTTGGCGTCGGCCTCGGGCGTGAAGTCACGCCCAAGAGTCGCGAGCGCGCCGGCCACGTCACCGTCCACGGCGACGACGCGCCAGCGGGTCTTGGCGCGCGCCACCTCGGCATCCGCGGCCTCGCCCAGCGTGGAGCCCCTGGACATGAAGACGGCGTCGTCCACCATCTCGTCGAGCTCGCTCAGGACGTGACTCGAGATGAGCACGGCCTTGCCCTCGGCGCCCAGCTGGCGCACTAGGTCGCGCAGCTCGACGCGCGATCGTGGGTCGAGGCCCGATGCCGGCTCGTCGAGGATCAGCACTGGAGGATCGTTCACCAGGGCCCTGGCGAGCGAGAGGCGCTGCTTCTGGCCTCGGCTCAGCACGCGCGCCGGCTGAGCCGCCAGGTCCGCAAGGTGCACCCGCTCCAGCAGCGAGAAGGCCCCGGCCCGCGCGTCGGCCTGCGACAGCCCGTACGCGCGGCCGAACGTCTCGAGAGTCTCCACGCAGGTGAGCGAATCCCACGTGCCCAGCACGTCGGGCATCCATCCCACCGAGGTGCGCGTGAGCTTGGGCTCGATCGCGGGGCTGTGACCCTGCACGGTGATCTCGCCCGCGTCGGGCTTGAGAAGACCAGCCAGCATGAGCATCAGAGTGGTCTTGCCACACCCGTTGGGCCCAATGAGGGCCGTGACAGATCCAGGCTGCACGCTCAGCGTCGCATTCACCACCGCCTGCACGTGCCCGAAGGCCCGTCGGACTCCGGTGGCCGCGAGCGCGGGAGGCGCGAAAGTCTCCATATGCTCCACAACGCTCACGGTACGCGAACCGTTGGGGTGCCACGCGGTGACGAGAGTCCTCACGGTACGAGCCGGGCTCGGCGGTGCTTGCCCGCGCCACTAGACTTGTCCCGCGTCCAGCAGGGCGCGACACCCCCTTTGTGTGAACCGGAGTTTCAGATGTCTCTCGTGGTGCAGAAGTACGGAGGATCCTCCGTCGCGGATGCCGACGCC
>QKAX01000009.1 GCA_003246255.1 Demequina lutea | reverse complement strand
GGTGCTGCACGCCCACCCTGACTTGCTGGGCGACGACGCCGAGGAGATCGAATCGGAGCCCATCGCCACCGTGCTGCACCTGCAGGTGGGCGGCGAAGACGAGCTCGACGACGAGCGGGCCGAGCTGGTGGCCCAGGCGCGCGCGGAGGCGACGATCCCGCTGCTGCGCGCCGACCGCGTGGGCGACGTGCCCATCGGCGTTCCGGGAGACGAGTAGCGCAGGGTCGGTAGGCGGGCCGCTAGATTGCGCGGGTGAGTACCGCTGACCCGACGTCCGCGCTGCGCCGCGCCGTGCTCATCGTCGGCCTCCTGAACCTCGCGTACGGCGTGGTGGAGTTCTCCGTGTCGGTGGGCATCGGCTCGGTGTCGCTCGCCGCGGATGCCGCCGACTTTGTCGAGGACGCGGCCATCAACCTGCTCATCTTCTTTGCTGTGTTGTGGTCCGCGAGGCGTCGAGCGCTCGTGGGTCGAGGTCTGGCGCTCATCGTGCTGATCCCCGCGGTGACGGCGATCGTGACGGCCGTCATGAAGATCGTGGACCCCACGCGCCCCGCCACCGCCGCGCTCACATTGACCGCGGCCGGCGCGCTCGTGGTCAATCTCGTGTGCGCGTCGATCCTGGTGAGGCATCGGCACTACTCGGGCTCGCTCGCCAGCGCAGCGTGGCTCGCCGCCCGCAACGACGCACTCGCGAACGTGGCCATCCTGGGCGCCGCCGCGGTGGCGCTCGCCTGGGCGAGCGGCTGGCCCGACATCATCGTGGGCATTGGCATCGCTGCCATCAATGCCGACGCCGCCGTCAAGGTGTGGCGCGCGGCGCAAAAGGAAGGCCTCGGCGCGCCGAGCGCCGAGGCCTAGCCGGGGGAGCGTCCGGCCTATGCCGCGTCGCCCACCGCGATGGCCTGCGCCTCGACCTGCGCGGGCTCCGCGTGGACGAGGTCGACGTGGGCGAGCGTCTTCTGGCCCGTGAGCACCAGGACGCCGGAGGCGAGCACCGCGCAGGCCGCCATCGCGTAGGCGAGCCACGGCCCCTGCAGGTCGGCGAGGTACGCGGCGAGCGGGGGAGCAATGGCGCCGCCCAGGAATCGCACTCCCGAGTACGACGAGGAGGCGACTGTGCGCGGCAGGTCGGTGACCTCCATGACGCACTCCGTGAGGACGGTGTTGACGATTCCTAGGGCGAACCCGCCGGCAATGATCACCACGACGAGCGACGTGCTTGACGACACGACGAGCGCGCCCATGGCGAGCAGCGCGGCAAGCGCGCCGAGCGCCGAGTACAGCACCACCGTGCGGGGGAACCGGGCGGTGAGCATCGGCGCCACCACCACCGACGTGGTCGCGAGGCCAAGGCCCCAGCCAAAGAAGGTCAGCCCCAGCGCCATCGCGGAGAAGCTCAGCGGGAACGGCGAGTACGACAACAACACAAAGAAGCCGACGTTATAGAGGAGTGCCGCGATGGCGAGCAGGCGCAGTCCCGGGTGAGCCAGCGCGCGTAGCGGTGCGCTGAGCCTCACGCGCACGCGGGGGGCCGCGTCGGTGCGCGAAAACGCCATGAGTGCGATGAACGCGAGGGCCATCAGGGTGGCCGCGCCAAAGAAGGGGCCGCGCCAGCTCACGGCGCCGAGCGTGCCGCCCAGCAGCGGGCCGATCGCGATGCCGAGCCCAAGCGCGGCCTCGTAGATGACAATCGCGCTCGCGGACCCGCCGGCGGCGGACCCGACGATGGTGGCCAGGGCGGTCGAGATGAAGAGCGCGTTGCCAAGGCCCCATCCGGCGCGGAAGCTGATGATCTCTTCGACCGAGCCGGACGACCCGGCCAGCGCGGCGAAGACAGCGATGAGGCCCAGCCCCACCAGCAGCGTGGCGCGCGTGCCGATGCGCCCGGAGACCCAGCTGGTGACGAACATCGCGAGGCCGGTGACAGTGAGGTAGCTGGTGAACAGCAGCTCCGCCTGGACGGGCGAGGCGCCAAGCTGGTCGCTGATGGCGGGCAGGATCGGTCCAACGGCGCCGATGCCGGTGAAGGCGACGACGCTGGCGAACGCGACGGCCCACACGGCCTTGGGTTGGTGCAGGATGGCGCTCATATCGTGAGACGCGCTCACTTGGTGCTCCTATCGATCTCGGTGAGGATCGCGGCCGTGCGCTCGAGCGCGGCCCAATCGTTGGTACTGAGGTGGCCCACCATGGGCGCGAGCGCGTCCGAAAGCGCGAGGCGCCACGCGGCAGCCTCGGCGATGCCGGTGGGGGTGAGGTCTACGACCGTCGCGCGGCCGTCGGCCGGGTCGGCGCGGCGCTCGACCAGGCCCTGAGCGGCGAGCGCCGCCACGGCCTGCGTGACCGCCGGCTGTGTGAGCCTGAGGCGAGCGGCGATGTCGCCCACCCGCAGGGCGCCATCCCGCGTGAGCAGCGCGAGGATGGTGCGGTGGGACGAGGGCGTGGTGCTGCCGGTGGCCGATGCGGCGATGCGGGTCACGCGATGAGCGGCGGCCACGAGGTCGCCGAGCAGCTCGCGGCGGTTGTTTTCCATCATCCAGATATATAAGCGGCGAATCTAACTCGCGTCAAGCGAGCCGTCGCGCGCGAGCGGCGCTCGACGCCCGCATCGGCCCGATTGGGCACGCGGACACGGTGCCGATACAATCGCGAAGTTGCCCCGTGCCTAGTGGCGCGCGAGCAGGCATCAGCCATCAACGCCAGGAGAAGTAGTGACCAGCGCCCTCGAGAAGATCGACGACATCACCGTGAAGCTCACGGTCTCGCTCACCGCAGAGGAGATCAAGCCCGCGTTCGACCACGCGTATGAGCACATCGGCAGCCAGGTCCAGGTCCCCGGCTTCCGCAAGGGAAAGGTTCCCGCCCGCGTGCTCGAGCAGCGCGTCGGCAAGGGTGCCGTCATTGAGCACGCCGTGAACGACGGCGTCCCCGGCTGGTACGCGGCTGCCGTCGAGGAGCTGGAGTTGCGTCCCTATGGCCAGCCCGAGATTGAGGTCACCAAGATCCCCGGTTTCGAGGAGGGCTACGAGGGCGTCGAGTTCGTCGCCACCGTGGAGGTCCGCCCCGAGCTCACGCTGCCTGAGGCCAAGGACCTCGTCATTGAGGTGGCGCCGTCCGAGGTGACGGACGAGGACATCGAGGAGCGCCTCACCGCGCTGCGCCAGCGCTTCGGCACCCTGGTGGGCGTGGAGCGCGCCGCCGAGGCCGGCGACTTCGTGACGCTGGACCTCAAGGCCACAGTTGACGGCGCCGAGGTGGACGCCGTTCAGGGCACGTCCTACCAGGTGGGCACCGGCAACATGATGGAGGGCCTCGACGACGCCGTGACGGGTCTGAAGGCCGGCGAGTCCGCCACCTTCACCGGCCCCCTCGCCGCGGGCGACCAGGCAGGCCAGGAGGCCACCGTTGACGTCACCGTGACCGCGGTCAAGACGCGAGAGCTGCCCGAGGCTGACGACGACTTCGCTCAGCTGGCCTCGGAGTTCGACACCCTCGACGAGCTCAAGGAGGACCTGCGCGAGCAGGCCGGCCGCATCAAGACCAACAACCAGGCCATGGAGGCCCGCGAGAAGCTCGTCGAGGCGCTTGCCGCCAAGGTGGGCGACTTCGCCGTGCCGCAGAAGATCATCGAGAACGAGGTGCACAGCCACCTCGAGAACGAGAACCGCCTGGAGGACGACGTCCACCGCGCCGAGGTGACCGAGCAGGCCACCACCGCGCTCCGCACGCAGATCCTCCTGGACCAGCTCGCTGACGACCTCGACGTGGACGTGCAGGAGAACGAGCTCGTTGACTACCTGGTCAACGCCTCGCGCCAGTACGGCCAGGACCCGGGCTCGTTCATCCAGCAGGTGCAGCGCAACGGCCAGATCCCCGCGATCGTCGCCGACGTCGCGCGCTCCAAGGCCACCGCCTACGCGCTGCGCCGCGCGACCGTCAAGGACACCGCCGGCGCCGCAGTGGACCTCAGCGCCGTCATCGGCACCCTTGAGGACGAGGCCGCCGAGAAGGCCGCCGTCGAGGCCGCTGAGACCGAGTAAAGCTCACACGCACAGGGCCCCCGTCTCCTCGCACTCTGCGGGGGCGGGGGCCTTTGCTATGCGCCGTCGCAGGCGTGACGTATCAGCGCGTTCGCTCACGGCGCGAGACGTTCACCCGGTAGCGAAAAACGGCCCTTCCAGGCAAGGAACCAGCCCCCGAGGGCGTTAGTGTCAAGGCAACGTCACAAGGAGGAAATCGTGAACGAGCACACCGCGCGCGCCGACGGCGGCGGCATGGGTCTGAACGACTCGATCTTCAACCGTCTCTTGCGCGAGCGCATCATTTGGCTCGGCGACGAGGTCCGCGACGACAACGCGAACGCCATCTGCGCTCAGATGATGCTGCTCGCGGCCGAGGACCCCGAGAAGGACATCTACCTGTACATCAACAGCCCCGGCGGCTCGATCACCGCGGGCATGGCGATCTACGACACCATGCAGTACATCAAGCCCGACGTGGCCACCGTGGCCATGGGCATGGCGGCCTCGATGGGTCAGTTCCTGCTGTCGTCCGGCGCGCAGGGCAAGCGCTACGCCACGCCCCACGCCCGCGTCATGATGCACCAGCCCTCGGGCGGCATCTACGGCACGGCCACCGACATCCGTATCAACGCCGAGCTGATCATGCACATGAAGAAGGTGCTCGCGGGTCTCACGGCCGAGCAGACCGGCAAGTCGATCGAGCAGATCAACAAGGACGCCGATCGCGACCGTTGGTTCACCGCCGACGAGGCGCTGGAGTACGGCTTCGTTGACAAGGTCATCAAGCATGCCGCAGAGGCGGGCGACAAGTCTCAGGGAGGTAAGGCGTGAGCGACGAATACCGCGCACTGCAGGCGGCGGCACGGACGGCGGGCGGCTTCAACGCGCTCGGTGGACGCGCCCCCGAGGGCCCCGCGTCCCGCTACATCCTGCCCCAGTTCGAGGAGCGTACGTCGTACGGCTCCAAGGTCCGCGACCCCTACTCGAAGCTGTTCGAGGACCGCATCGTGTTCCTGGGCGTGCAGATCGATGACACGTCGGCTGACGACACCATGGCGCAGCTGCTGGTGCTCGAGTCGCAGGATCCTGACCGCGACATCACGATCTACATCAACAGCCCCGGCGGCTCGCAGACGGCCCTGACTGCCATCTACGACACGATGCAGTACATCCGTCCGCAGATTCAGACGGTGTGCCTGGGCCAGGCGGCCTCCGCCGCAGCGGTGCTCTTGGCTGCGGGTTCGCCCGGCAAGCGCCTCGCCCTGCCCAA
Organism: Demequina lutea; assembly: GCA_003246255.1. GTDB lineage: Bacteria > Actinomycetota > Actinomycetes > Actinomycetales > Demequinaceae > Demequina > Demequina lutea_A. Next base: position 2,116 of record QKAX01000009.1, on the reverse strand, counting down.
CGCGCGCGTCATGATTCATCAGCCGCGCATCGATGGCGGCTCCCGGGCGCAGGCCTCGGACATCGAGATCTACGCCGAGGAGATCCTGCGCATGCGCGAGTGGATCGAGACCACGTTGGCTCATCACTCGGGTCAGACGGCCGAAAAGGTTCGTGAGGACATCGAGCGCGACACGTTCCTGAGCGCCCAGGAGGCACTGGAGTACGGCCTCGTGGATCAGGTGCTTGCGTCGCGCAAGGGAGCCTCCGGCACCCCGTCCGCCTAGGCGGCGCGTCGCCCGGCACGCGTCGGGCCCTCGGGCTAGCCTGGAAGACGTATGCCCATGGAAGGAGCACCGGATGACACGGCCCACGGATAGTGGCGACCTGCTCAAGTGCACGTTCTGCGGTAAGACGCAGAAGCAGGTGCGCAAGCTGATCGCCGGCCCCGCCGTGTACATCTGCGACGAGTGCATCGGTCTGTGCAACGAGATCCTCGATGAGGAGTTCGCCGAGGCAGCCGAGGCCGAGTTCACGGAGCTCCCCAAGCCGCGGGAGATCTTCGACTTCCTGGGCGAATACGTGGTGGGGCAAGACGCCGCCAAGCGCGCGCTCGCTGTAGCCGTGTACAACCACTACAAGCGAGTGCGCGCTGGCGACTCGCGCGGCGACGACGGCATCGAGATCGCCAAGTCGAACGTGCTGTTCATCGGCCCTACGGGAACCGGCAAGACGTATCTGGCGCAGACGCTGGCCAAGATGCTCAATGTGCCCTTCGCCATCGCCGATGCCACGGCGCTGACCGAGGCCGGTTACGTGGGCGAGGACGTCGAGAACATCCTGCTGAAGCTCCTGCAGGCTGCCGACTACGACGTGGACAAGGCCCAACACGGCATCGTCTACATCGACGAGATCGACAAGGTGGCCCGCAAGGCCGAGAACCCGTCGATTACGCGCGACGTGTCCGGCGAGGGTGTCCAGCAGGCGCTGCTCAAGATTCTCGAGGGCACCACCGCATCGGTGCCCCCGCAGGGTGGGCGTAAGCATCCACATCAGGAGTTCATCCAGATCGACACCACGAACGTGCTGTTCATCCTCGGTGGAGCCTTTGCGGGCCTCGAGGAGGTCATCTCGCAGCGAGTGGGGCGCGCAGGCATCGGCTTTGGTGCTTCGCTCAAGGAGAACGACAACACTGACATGTTCTCCAAGGTGACGCCGGCAGATCTTCACAAGTTTGGGCTGATCCCTGAGTTCATCGGACGTATGCCCGTGATTGCCACAGTGGCGCCGCTCGATGTCGAGGCGATGGTGTCGATCCTCTCCGAGCCAAAGAACGCGCTGGTCAAGCAGTATCAGCGCATGTTCGAGCTCGACGGCGTGGAGCTCGTCTTCGAGGACGACGCTCTTGTGGCGGTCGCCGAACAGGCACTCGCGCGGGGAACTGGCGCCCGAGGCTTGCGAGCCATCCTGGAGGAAGTCCTCCAGGAGACGATGTTTGAGGTGCCGGGCCGTGACGACGTCGCGCGAGTCGTGGTCTCTCGCGAGGTGGTCCTTGATCGTGTGCTCCCTTCGTACGTGGAGCGCGTGATTGAAGGGGCCGTGGAGCCAAAGGCACCGAGGCCCGCACTTCAGCCCGACGAGGGCGCCGCCTAAGTGCGTCCCTGACCCTTGCCCGGGCCCCCTGCGGGGTGGCGCAAGGCCGACTCGCCACTCCCGTCGCAACGCGGCGCGAGTGGCGTTCGTTCACTACCTGCAGGCCCGCATCGTCGCGTCGCCACGAGGGCTCAGACGGGCTCCACGAGGCGATTTGACATTGCGCGAATCATTGGGCACTATTTCACAGTTGCCTAGCGACGGAACGGAAGTTTCGAGCCGGGTAGCCACCCCTCGAAGCCTCAGCTCGAAGAAACACGCCGGCAAGGCGAGTTGACAAGAGTCGGGGAAGCGAGTAAGGTAGAAGGGTTGCCCCAAAACCGGCCGGAAACGGCAAGGATGGTGCGCGTCCGATACTTGAGAACTCAACAGTGTGCCACATGTCGATGCCAAATTATCCCGGCGTTGCCCTTTTTGGGTGATGCAGGATTCCTTTGGTTAGAACAACATGTCAGTTGTTTGAAGCCATGATTGAATTGGTCCTT
>QKAX01000056.1 GCA_003246255.1 Demequina lutea | reverse complement strand
CGCGAGTACGTCGTGGCGCTCAACAACACCGACGAGCCGCGCACAGTGGACATCCCCACGTGGTCAGCTGGAAGCGGCTTCGCTCCGCTCCACGGCGAGGGCCAGGCCGCGACGGCCGCGGCGGACGGCACGCTCACGGTCACCATTCCGGCGCTCTCCGCTGTGGTCTACATGGCCGACGCCACGATCACGGTGGCAGACGCCGCACCCCAGGTGACGCTCGCCGAGCCCGCGGCAGTGGAGGGCTCCCCCGACCGCGTCGAGGTCTCGGCGGACGTCGCGGGCGACGGCTACGCCGAGGTGTCGTTCTGGGCGCGGCCCGATGGCGGCGAGTGGACCTACATCGGCACCGACGACTCGGCGCCGTATCGCGTGTTCCACAGCGTCGCCGACCTCGCCCCCGGCACCCAGGTCGAGTACCAGGCAGTCGTCGCCGACGCGTCGGGCAGGACGGCGACAAGTGCGTCGGCCTTGGGCACCGTCCCCGACCCCGTGATCACGCTTCTCACGCCCGAGGCGGGCGCAACGCTGGGCGCGAGCCCCGTCATCTCGGTGGATGTGTACCCGTACCGCCCTGGCACCGTGGTGACCTTCGAGCGCCAGGTGACGGGCGGCGACTGGGAGATCGTCGGAACCGACTCAACCGCGCCCACGTACACGTTCACCGATGACCTCAGCGGGGTGACGACGGGCGAGGTCAACTATCGCGCGACCGTCACGCAGGGCGCCGCATCCGTCACCACTCGCATCGTCGCCGGCACGGCGGGCGCGCTCGCTCAGCCGGGACAGGTCTCGCTCCCCGGCTCGTTCAACGAGGCGATGGGCTGCGAGGAGTGGTGGGCACCCTGGTGCCAGGCCACCTTCATGACGTTTGACCAGGCGACCGCCACGTGGAGCATCACCGTGGACCTGCCCGCCGGCGAGCATGAGTACAAGATCGCTATCGACGGCTCGTGGGACCTCAACTACGGCGAGAACGGCCTGCAGGACGGCCCCAATATGACGCTGGATCTCGATGCCCCCGCCACCGTCACGTTCACGTACGACGACTCGACGCACCTGGTGACCACGGAGTGAGCAGTCCGGCCGAGCGTTCTGCGACACTTCCACCGTGGACACTGGCAAGGTCGTGGCACGCGACGATGACCCCCGCGTGGCTGAACTCCTCTCTCAGGGCTGGCATGTGATCGCGGAGTCGTGGGCCGCGCAGCTTGACGCCCACGCCATCGACACTCGTGAACTGTCACGTCTCGCCGCGACGGCAGGACCGTACGGAGGCGTGCGCAGCGCAGAGAGCTCGGATGTCTCGGCGATTCTCGCCCTTGACGCCGTGACGTTGCCGCACTACCCAGGCGATGTCGCGACTCACCACGAGGCACTCACGCCTGTGAGCGCGGGCCTGAGTGCCACACGCCGGGCCTTTGGCGTGTTCGAGCACGAGCGCGCCCTCGCCGTCACGTATGTCGACCTCGCCGGGCATCGAGCCGAGATTGACTTTACGGTGGTGACGCCCGAGCTCCGGGGCCGCAGGCTCGGCTCCGCCGTCAAGGCGGCATCGGTGCTCGCACTCTCAGCCGAGGGGGTCAGGACGTTTCGCACCGGCGGATCCGCCGAGAATCACGCGATTCTTGCCGCCAATGGGAGGCTCGGGTTCGTCGTCGACGAGCGATGGGTGACACTCGCCGCGCCCACTACCGCCCCTTGAGCGCCCACACGGCCACGGCCGACGCGGCGGCGACGTTGAGCGAGTCGACTCCCCCGGCCATCGGCATCGTGATGATGCGGTCCGCCACCGTGAGCGCACCGTGCGAGAGCCCGTCGCCCTCGGCGCCGAGCAGCAGCGCGACCTTCTCGTGCCCCTCGGCCACGAAGTCACGGAGGTCGGTTGCCTCGTCCGAGAGGGCGAGCGCGGCCACCGTGAAGCCCTCGCGTCGAAGCTCCTCGAGCCCCGCAGGCCAGTGCTCGATGCGCGTCCACGGCACCTGGAACACCGTGCCCATGGACACCTTTACGGAGCGGCGGTAGAGAGGGTCGGCGCACGTAGGCGCGGCGAGGACGGCATCGGCGCCAAGGCCGGCGGCCGAGCGGAAGATGGCGCCCACGTTGGTGTGGTCCACGATGCCCTCGAGCACCACCACAAGCCTCGCGTCGCGCACCACGTCAGCCACAGGAACGAGCGCGGGCCTGCGCATCGCAGCGAGCGCTCCCCTGTGCACGTCGTAGCCCGTCACTGCCTCCAGCACGGCGGTGGGCGCCACAAAGATGGGTACGACGGGGTTCACGAGCCCCTGCACCGATTCGAGCCAGCGCTCGCTCACGAGGATGGAGCGGGGGTGGTGTCCCGCCTCGAGCGCACGGGCGATGACCTTGGCGCCCTCGGCCATGTAGAGCCCACCCTCGGGCTCCAACTGTCGCCGCAGGGCCACGTCGGTGAGGTCCCTGTAGTCGGCGAGCCGGGCGTCGGAGGCTTCCTGAACCTGGATGACCGCCATGCGGCACATTCTCGCAGGTGATAGCGCTTGCGGCGCGACGGAGTGACGTATCAGACAATCCGGGCAGACAGCGACGCCCCGGGGATCGCTCCCCGGGGCGTCGCTGATGTCATGCGACTAGCGCACGGTTCAGCCGGGCTGCTGACCCTTCGACGCGTTCGGGTCGAACGGCACGCCGGAACCCGTTCCTGCGCCTTCGGCCTCTGCGGCCACGCCCTCGGCCTGGCGACGAGCCTCCTCCAGCGCGGCCTTGGGGTCTGCGAGCGCGGACGTGATGCGCGACTTGCGCTTCGCAGACGCCTCCGAGCGAGTCAGCGGCTCGGCAGCATCGGTCACGCCAAAGCCCGCGCCGATCGCCTGCAGTGCGCCAGTGAACTCCGTGGGCACGAACCACATCTGGTTGTTGTTGCCCTTGGCGATCTCGGGAAGCATCTGCAGATACTGGTACGCGAGCAGCTTGGAGTCTGCGTCGCCCTCGTGGATGGCGTCGAACACCTGCAGAATGGCGCGGGCCTCACCCTCTGCGCGGAGGATGCGGGACTGTGCCTCACCTTCGGCCGTGAGGATCGCGGACTGCTTCATGCCCTCTGCCGTGAGGATCTGCGACTGCTTCACACCCTCGGCGTTCAGGATCGCGGCGCGACGGTCACGCTCGGCGCGCATCTGCTTCTCCATGGAGTCCTTGATGGACATGGGCGGCTCGATGGCCTTGATCTCCACGCGGTTGACGCGGATGCCCCATTTGCCGGTGGCCTCGTCGAGCACTCCACGCAGGTGCCCGTTGATCTGGTCGCGGCTGGTCAGCGCCTGCTCCAGGTCCATGGTTCCCACGATGTTACGGAGCGTGGTGGCAGTCAGCTGCTCCACACCCACCCAGTAGTTGGCGATCTCGTAGACGGCCGAGCGCGGGTCTGTCACCTGGAAGTAGATGACCGAGTCGATGTCCACCACGAGGTTGTCCGAGGTGATGACTGACTGCGGCGGGGTCGAGTAGACCTGCTCGCGCAGGTCGACCTTGGCACGCACGCGGTCAAAGAAAGGCACCAGCAGGTGCAGTCCTGCGTCCATGGTGCGCGAGTAGCGACCGAGTCGCTCGACCAGGAAGGCCTGCGTTTGGCGCACCACCACGACGGCCCTGAACAGCGTCGAGATGACAAAGATTGCGATGACGATCAGGACGACGAGCGCAAAGAGCCCGCCTGCCGTGAGTCCATCCATGACGTTCACTTCTCCTGTTCCGGAGCCACGACAGCTGTGGCTCCATCGATCTTCACGACGACGACCTCCGCCCCCTCGGGAATCGTGTCGGCATCGTCGGGTACGCGGGCGGTCCACACCTCTCCGCGCAACTTCACGCGACCGCCAGTCTCGGTGACGGCATCGAGCGCGCGGCCCGTGATGCCCACCATGGCGGCTACATTGGTCTCGGGCAGGTTGGCCCCGCGTGCTCGCAGCGAGCGCAGCAGCCACGGGCGCAGCGTGAACAGCAGCAGCGACGCCACCACGATGGCCACGATCGCCGCTAGCCACAGCGGTCCTCCTGCGAGCACCACGACGCCTCCGGCGATCGCGCCGCCGGCAAGCATCAACAGAGTCAGGTCCAGGGTGAACACCTCGGCGATACCCAGGCCGGCAGCGGCGACAAACCACCACATTGATTGCATGGCAACTCCCTTCTCTGACGAACCTAGCAGGGGGCGATATGCCTCGCATCGGCTCTCAGGGGGATTGGGGACGGGCCCCCGCGCTCGCTGTCGGGGAGGAGTCATCCTCGGGGATGAGGGCGCTTAGGAGGCCGCTCGCTTCGCTGTGAATCGCCCACCTTCGGAGGCCACCTGGATAGGCAGCCCATACGCGGCGGTGAGGTTCTCGGAGGTCAGCGTCTCGGCCAACGGACCCGACGCCACGATGCGTCCATCGCGCAGCAGCAGCACATGTGTGAAGCCCACGGGGATCTCCTCGACGTGGTGAGTCACCATCACCATCGCGGGAGCGCGGCCGTCGCCCGCAAGTTCTGTGAGCGCGCCCAAGAGCTCCTCACGGCCTCCCAGATCGAGACCCGCGGCCGGCTCATCGAGCAGCAACAGCTCGGGGTCCGTCATCAGCGAGCGCGCGATCTGGACGCGCTTGCGCTCGCCCTCACTCAGCGTGCCGAACGTGCGGTCAGCGAAGTCCTGCATGCCGAAGGCGGCGAGCAGGTCGCTCGCGCGCTCCTCGTCCAGCTCGTCGTACTCCTCACGCCAGCGGCCCGTCACGCCGTGGGCCGCGGTCAGCACGAGGTTGCGCACAGTCTCGTCACCTGGAATGAGGTCAGCGAGCGCCGCACTCGCGAGGCCCACGCGAATGCGCAGCTCCTGCGTGTCCACGGCACCCAGCGTCTCGCCCAACACCTTCGCCTCTCCAGACGTGGGGTGATTGCGCGCGGCGCAGATGGTCAGCATCGAGGTCTTACCGGCACCATTGGGGCCCAGAATGACCCAGCGGTCGGACGGGCCGACGCTCCACGTGATGCCGTCAAGAACCTGGTTCTCACCGCGACGGAGGGTCACGTCGGTGAGGCTCAGCACATCGGTCATCGGGCGTCGGCTCCTTCACGAACTGCGTTGTAGACGTCCACGGTGCGCTCCGCGATGGCCCCCCACGAGAAGTGCTCCGTCGCGCGCTCGCGGCCAGCCGCACCCTTGGCCTTCGCGGCGGCGGGATCGGACACCATGGCGGTGAGCGCGGAGGCGAGGTCCGCGACGTACGTGTCAGGGTCTGTGGGCGTGCCGGTGCCGTCCTGCACCTGGTCGATGGGCACGAGGGTGCCCGTCACGCCGTCGTCAACGACCTCGGGAATGCCGCCGGTCGCGGTGGCCACCACCGGCAGGCCCACGGCCATCGCCTCGAGGTTCACGATACCGAGCGGCTCGTACACGGAGGGGCATACGAACGTGGTGCACGCGTCAAGCACAGCCACCAGCTCGGGGCGCGGCAGCATCTGCTCGATCCACGTGATCCCGTCGCGCTCCTCCTGGAGCTTCGCCACTGCGCCCGAGACCTCCGCGGCGATCTCCTTGGTGTCCGGCGCGCCTGCGCACAGCACCACCTGCACGTCCTTGGGAAGACGCTCGACTGCCTTCAGGAAGTACGGCAGGCCCTTCTGGCGCGTGATGCGTCCCACGAAGACCACGGCGGGGCGGGAGGGGTCGATGCCGTAGCGGGCCACCACTGCGTCGGCCGCCGCGCGGTCCTCGTCGGTCGTGGGCGTGGCCCACGCGTCCACGTCGATGCCGTTGTGCACCACGTGCACCTTGGCGGGGTCCACGTTCGGGTAGCAGCGCAGCACGTCCTTGCGCATGCCGTCCGACACCGCGATGATGCCGTCGGCTGCCTCATACGAGGTCTTCTCGATCCAACTGGAGACGCGGTAGCCGCCGCCCAGCTGCTCGGCCTTCCAGGGTCGTAGCGGCTCGAGCGAGTGGGCGCTCAGCACATGCGGAATGCCATACAGCGTCTTCGCCAGGTGGCCGCCCATGTTGGCGTACCAGGTGTGGGAGTGCACAAGGTCCGCGCCGGCGCAGTCCTTGGCCATCGGCAGGTTGTGGGCCAGCACGTCCAGCGAGGCGTCGCCCACACCGCCGCCGAGCGCCGTGTAGCCGTCCACCCCCTGCTCGTCCCTGGGGCCGTCGAAGGCGCGCACGCGCACCTCGAGGTGGTCACGAAGCACCTTCGCGAGCTCATTGACGTGGACTCCGGCGCCTCCGTAGATGTGGGGCGGGTACTCGCGGGTGAGAATGTCGACGCGCATGCTCCCACCGTAGTCGCTCCCGCACCGCGTGGCCCCCTCCCGCGCTGGGGACATCGGGCCTATGCTGAAAGCATGTCAGCGCCGAAAGTCCTCGCCATCATCCTCGCTGGAGGTGAGGGCAAGCGCCTGATGCCCCTCACCGCGGCCCGAGCAAAGCCTGCGGTGCCCTTCGGAGGCACGTTCCGCCTGGTCGACTTTGCCTTGTCGAACCTGGTGAATTCGCGCTACCTGCACATCGTGGTGCTGACGCAGTACAAGTCGCACTCGCTCGACCGTCACATCGCCCGCACGTGGCGTATGTCGCCGCTGCTGGGCAACTACGTGGCTCCCGTGCCCGCACAGCAGCGTCGCGGCAAGCACTGGTACCTGGGTAGCGCCGATGCGATCTACCAGACCGTCAACATCATCGACGACGAGAAGCCAGACATCGTGGTGATCGTGGGAGCCGACCACGTCTACCGCATGGACTTCTCACAAATGGTGGATGCGCATGTTGCCTCCGGCGCGGACTTCACGGTGGCCGGTATCCGTCAGCCCATCTCGCTCGCCAGCGAGTTTGGCGTGATCGACGTGGATCCGACCACTCCCGACCGCGTGAGGGCCTTCCTCGAGAAGCCCACCAACCCTGATCCGCTGCCCGACGCACCGGGCGAGATTCTCGCGTCGATGGGAAATTACGTGGCCAACGCCGACGCCCTGCTCGAGGCGCTCGCGTCCGACGCCGACAACGAGTCGTCCAAGCACGACATGGGCGGCGACATCGTCCCGTACTTCGTCAACAAGGGCACCTGCGGCTTCTACGACTTCGTCGACAACGACGTGCCGGGCTCCACCGATCGCGACAAGGACTACTGGCGAGACGTCGGAACCATCGACTCGTACTACGACGCGCACATGGACCTCATCGCCGTGGTGCCAGTGTTCAACGTCTACAACAACGAGTGGCCGCTTCACCAGGGCCTCATCACGCAGCCGCCAGCCAAGTTCATCCACTCGGAAGAGGGCCGCCTGGGCCACGCCGCCGATTCGATCGTGTCGCCCGGCGTCATCGTCTCGGGCGCCACGGTGACAGGCTCGGTCCTGTCGCCTGGCGTGCGCCTTCACTCCTGGTCCACCGTCTCGGACTCGGTGTTGCTCGATGACGTGGTGGTCAATCGCCACGCGCAGGTGCACCGCGCGATCCTTGACAAGAACGTGGTCATCGAAGAGGGCGCCCGCGTGGGCATCGACCGTGAGGCCGACATCGCGCGCGGGTACACAGTGACGGAGTCCGGCCTCACAGTCGTAGCGAAGGGAACGATCGTCGCGCGATGAGCCGTCGTCTGCTGGTTCTTGACGTCGATTCCACTCTCATCCGGCAGGAGGTCATCGAACTGATCGCCGCCCGTGCGGGCACGCAGCGGCAGGTGGCCGAGATCACCGAACGCGCGATGCGCGGAGAACTCGACTTTGCGGAGTCACTCGCCGAGCGCGTCGGCACGTTGCGCGGCGTCCCCGACACGGTCTTTGCCGACGTCGCGGCCGAGGTCGAGCTCACCCCCGGCGCCCCCGAGCTCGTCGCCTCCGCGCAGGCCGCTGGCTGGGTCGTATGCCTCGTGTCCGGCGGCTTCGAGGAGGTCGTGTCGACGATTGCGGCGCGCGTGAACATCACGCGCTTCGTGGCGAACCGCCTTGAAGTGTGCGACGGGGCTCTCACAGGCCGCACAGTGGGACCCGTGATCGACCGCAATGCCAAGGCCGTTGCGCTCAAGGCATTCGCTGCGGCCGAGGGCGTCGCGATCGAAGACACCGTGGCGATCGGCGACGGCGCCAACGACCTCGGCATGATGGCCGTGTCCGGCATGTCGGTCGCCTTCCAGGCCAAGCCCGTGGTGCGTGACGCGGCGGACTTTGCGGTGGAGGGCAACCTCGCAGACGCCTGGCCGTTGATCTCCCGCTAGATCGGCGCCCTCCTCGCCCTAGAGGAGCGGCTCCACATCGGGCGCCGGCAGGCCGTCGAGGCTCTCGGCATTCTTTCGCGCCCAGTAATCGCGGACCCCATGTGGCCCCTTCGCCGCTGTCCATCTGTCAAGCTGATCGCGGTCTGCCTCGTAGGTCATGCGCGGCACGGCCATGCCGCACGAGTCTGAGATCCGCTCAGCGGTCACGATCACGACCGCGCGGGTGCCCGGGTTCTCGGGAAAGCGCGCCGCCCACTCCTCAAACTCGGCATCGTCGAAGGCCACGACGCGTCCGCTGCCGTGAATCCTCACAATCTGGGGAGCACCCTCAAATGCACACCACATGACGGTGATGCGCCCGTTCTCGCGAAGGTGTGCGATCGTCTCGGCACCGGACCCGGTGAGGTCGAGGTAGGCAACTGTGTGGGGGTCAACCACCACCAGGGTGCCCGAGCCGCCCTTGGGCGAGATGTTGACGCGACCCTCGCGAGCCGCGGTGCCCACGAAGGACATCGGCTACCGCGCAATGAAGTCGGCGATGCGACCGTCGAGGCTCGGGTACTCCGTGCTCATGGGGTCACCCTAGCGCCGCACGTAACTCCACGAGCTGGCGAGCCCAGCGGCCGCGCATCTCGGCGGGAATCGCGTCGCCGCCGATCATGAGCGCGCGGGCGAGAGCGTCGAGCACCTTGCGCGTTGCGTCGGGCGTGCCGGGCGGCACAGCGCCCGGCGTGTGCGGCCCCGACGCGCCCCACAGGCCCGTCGCCTCGGTCCACAGCAACTCGCGGTGCATCCGGTACTGCATGTCCAGCGGCGCGAAGTCGCCGGACATCGCCAGTACCGGCAGCGCGAGACACAGGGTGTCGATGTGGACCGGGCCGTCGGGCTCTGGTCCGGCCAGTACTACTCCAGAGTCAGCGCGCGGTCCCCAACGAAGGAACCACCAGCGCAGCCTCTCGAACTCGTCCGCCGCGGGGACCGATGCGTCTGCCACGTCAGAGGGGCTTGCCCTCGATCACGTCGACCAGGCGAGCTGACCTACCCTCGAGCGCGTCCCACGCGCCGTCGAACTCGAGCACGGCAGCGCCGGCCGTGGGCATGCCGTGCGCCATGCGCTGCAGTGGCCGCTTGAGCGACCCCGCGCCGGCGAGGTATGCGGCCACATGCGACGTGGTGGGCTCGTGACCCACCACCACCACGCAGCTGGCATCCCCCGCGGCAGCGACCACCGAGATGTACCGCTCGCGCGCCGACTCGTAGAGGTCGTCCTCCACCCGCATCTCGGCGCCGCCGAAGGCACCCAGGAGGAGCTTTGCCGTCTGGACCGTGCGGTTCGCCGACGACACCAGCGCGAGCGTCGGCGCGAGTCCCAGCTCGGCGATGCGCTCGCCCAAGCGGGCCGCTGCCTCGCGGCCCTCCATCGTGAGCGCGCGCGAGTGATCATCGAGGCCGTGTTGTGGGGCCTCCGCCTTGGCGTGGCGAGCGAGGATCAGAATGCCCATGGCACTTACTGTCCCATTGCGTGGAAGCCGCCGTCCACGTGAACCATCTCGCCAGTCGTGGCCGGGAACCAGTCGCTCAACAGGCCGATCACGGCACGCGCGGCAGGCTCGGTGTCCTCGGAGTCCCAACCGAGCGGGGCGCGCTCAGACCACGAGCCCTCCATCTGGTCGAAGCCGGGGATGTGCTTGGCGGCCGTGGTCTTGAGCGGGCCCGCCGAGACAACGTTGCAGCGCACGCCGGAGGGGCCGAGGTCGCGCGCCAGGTAGCGGCTCACCGACTCGAACGCGGCCTTCGCCACGCCCATCCAGTCGTAGACCGGCCACGCGAAGCGGGCATCGAACGTGAGTCCCACGATCGAGCCGCCCTTGCCCATGAGCGGCAGCGCGGCGGCCGCGAGAGCCTTGAGCGAGTAGGCGGAGATGTGGACGGCCGTCGCGACGTCCTCCCACTCACCCGCCATGAAGTTGCCGCCCATGACGCTCTGCGGCGCGAAGCCGATCGAATGCACCACGCCGTCGAGGTGGTCGACGTGCTCGCGCACCGCGGCCTCGAGGCCCGCCAGGTGCTCGGGGTTGGTGACGTCGAGTTCCACCACGGCGGGCGTCTGGGGAAGACGCTTGGCGATGGTCTGCGTGATCTTGAGCGTGCGACCCACGCCCGTCAGCACCACAGTGGCGCCCTGCTCCTGAGCGAGCTTCGCCACGTCGAACGCGATCGAGCCCTCGGTGAGGACGCCGGTCACGAGAATGTTCTTGCCTTCGAGGATGCCCATCATTGCTCCGTAGGGGTCGGGGTTCAATGGCCCATGCCGAGGCCGCCGTCAACGGGCAGCACCGCGCCCGAGACATAGCCTGCCGCATCGGAAGCCAGGAAGAGCGCGGCGGCTGCGACGTCGTCCGTCGATCCAAAGCGCTTGGCGGGGATGTTCTGCTCGTACTGCTTCTGGACGTCGTCGCCGAGCTCGGCCGTCATGTCGGTGGTGATGAAGCCGGGGGCGATGACGTTGGCGGTGATGCCGCGCGCGCCCACCTCGCGGGTGATGGAGCGAGCCATTCCCACCAGCGCGGACTTAGAGGACGAGTAGTTGACCTGGCCGGGGTTGCCCAGCAGTCCCACCACGGAGCCCACCAGCACGATGCGGCCAAACTTCTCGCGCATCATCGAGTTGACGGCGCGGCGCACGGTGCGGAACGTTCCCGTGAGGTTCACGTCGATCACTGACTCGAAGTCCTCGTCCGACATGCGCATCAACAGGCCGTCCTTGGTGATGCCAGCGTTGGCCACGAGCACTCGCACGCGGCCGTGCTGGGCCTCGATCTCGTCGAAAGCGGCGTTGACGGCGTCGGTGTCGGTGATGTCGGCGATAGCGCCGGTCACGCCCTCGGGAAGGTCTCCCCCGCGGTAGATCGTGGAGACGGTGTCCCCGTTTGCCACAAACGCCTCGGCAATAGCGCGGCCGATGCCACGGTTCGCTCCGGTCACCACCACGTGTCGAGTCATGGCCCCCAACTTATCGGATGCGGGTGGCGAGTTCGGCCCATTCGCCTGCGCCTACGATCGATGCGTGACAGTCGACTCCTCAGCGCGCAGGCCCGCGGCGTACGCGCCGCTGCGCCTGGCCATCACGGCACTCGTGGTGGTCGCCGTGATCGCGCTGGGGATCGTCGCGGGGCTGTGGCAGTGGGGGCGCTACGAGACCCGGTCGCACGCACTCGCGCTGCAGGAGTCCGCAAAGACTGCCCCGGTTGTCGACGTCACCCAGGTGGTCTCCCCGGACGACGCCGATGCCGGCGACGCCGAGTGGCGCACGGTCACCGCCACCGGGGTTCTGAACGCCCGCGCGCTCACCGAGATTCGCGGCCGCAGCGTAGACAACCGCGCGACGATTCAGTACGTGACCTGGTTGCGCCTGGATTCGGGGGCGAGCCTGCTGGTGAACCTTGGCTACACGCCGCGCTCCGACGACGCGCAGCAGCCGTCCCTGCCCGCGGGCGAGGTCACCGTGACGGGAGTGGTGCGCAACCTCGAGCCCGACAACGACCGCGCCGGCACGCGCATCACGCCCTCGCAGGTGGGCTCGGTCGATGGCCAGATCCTGCAGGCGTATCTCATGGCGAGCGAGGCGTGTGGCGCCGCAGGGTGCGTCGAGGGCCTCACCCCCGTTCCTCCGCCGTCGCTTTCGCTCGGCCCGCACCTCAGCTACGCGCTGCAATGGTGGCTGCTCGCGGTCGTGGCGACGCCGCTCGCGATTGCATTCACGCGCCGCGACGCGCGTCTCGAGCGTGAGGCGGCGCTCGCAGGCGACGACGCGCAGCCCGCGACGCCCGAACCTGACGCCGAAGGCACCCCTGACGCGCCCGCCCAGCCCGAGCGTCGGCGCGGCAGGATGAGCATCTGGGGCCGCCACGACGGCCCGAGCGACGAGGAGATCGAGGACGCGCTCTAGCGTCTTCCCCGCCCCGGTAGTGGGCGCTCAGCCCTCCGCTTCGCTCCGGCGAGCGCCGCAGTGGGCGCTCACCACTCCTTGAGCTTGGCTAGGCCAGCGTGACCAGATCCAGGTACGTCTTGTTCCAGAGGTCCTCAATGGCGTCGGGCAGCAGCAGCACGCGATCCGGCTCGAGGGCCTCCACGGCGCCCTCGTCGTGCGTCACGAGCACCACGGCGCCCTCGTACGTGCGCAGCGCGCGCAGGATCTCCTCGCGGCTCGCGGGATCCAGGTTGTTGGTGGGCTCGTCGAGCAGCAGCACGTTCGCCTGGCTCACCACGAGAGTCGCGAGCGACAGTCGCGTGCGCTCGCCACCGGAGAGCACGCGCGCGGGCTTGTCCACGTCGTCGCCGATGAACAGGAACGAGCCGAGCACGCTACGCACCTCGGTGTCGCCCAGATCCGGCGCCGCGTGACGCATGTTCTCCAGCACCGTCGCGTCGAAGTCGAGGAAGTCGTGCTCCTGCGCGTAGTAGCCCAGCTTGAGGCCATGACCGGGCTCAATCTGCCCGGTATCGGGCGTCTCGGTGCCGCTCAGCAGCCGGAGCAGCGTCGTCTTGCCCGCGCCGTTGAGGCCCAGCACCACCACGCGCGATCCCTTGTCGATCGCCAGGTCCACATCCGTGAAGACCTCGAGCGAGCCGTAGTTCTTTGACAGCTCCGATGCTCGCAGCGGGGTCTTGCCACACGGCGCGGGCGTGGGGAACCGCAGGTTCGCGACCTTGTCCTTCTGGCGCTGGTCCTCGGTGCCCGCCAGCAGCTTCTCGGCGCGCTTGGCCATGTTCTGCGCGGCCACTGCCTTGGTGGCCTTGGCGCGCATCTTGTTGGCCTGCTCCAGCAGCGCGGAGGCCTTCTTCTCAGCGTTGTCACGCTCGCGCTTGCGGCGCTTCTCGTCGTCCTCACGCTGCTTGAGGTACAGGTCCCAGCCCATCGCGTACTGATCCATCTCGCCGCGGTTGGCGTCGAGGTGGAACACCTTGGTGACCACCGCGCGCACCAGGTCCACGTCGTGGGAGATCACGATGAGGCCACCCGAGTACGACTTGAGGAAGTCGCGCAGCCAGATGATCGAGTCAGCATCCAAGTGGTTGGTCGGCTCGTCGAGCAGCAGCGTCTCGGCATCGCTAAAGAGGATGCGCGCGAGCTCCACGCGGCGGCGCTGGCCGCCCGAGAGGGTGTGCAGCGGCTGGCCGAGCACGCGTTCGTTGAGGCCAAGGTTGGCGGCGATGCGCGCGGCATCGGCCTCTGCGGCGTAGCCACCCGCGGCGCGGAACCGCTCCTCGAGCTTGGGGTAGCGATCCATGGCCTTCATCGCCACGTCGGGATCCTCCGAGGCCATGCCCTCCTCGGCCTCGCGCAGCTTGCGCGTGATGGACTCGAGGTCGCGTGCGGCGAGGATGCGGTCGAGCGCCCGCATGTCCATGTCCTCGGTCTTGGGATCCTGCGGCAGGTAGCCCAGCGAGCCCTTGACGGTCACCGAGCCGCCCGATGCCTGGCCCTCGCCCGCGAGGATGCGCGTGAGCGTGGTCTTGCCGGCACCGTTGCGGCCCACGAGTCCCACGCGGTCGCCCTTGCCCACCGTGAACGTCGCTGGATGCAACAGGACGCGTGCGCCGATGCGCATCTCGAGCTGCTGCGCGACAATCACGATGAGTCCTTCCGTTGGGGGCACACGCGCGCAGCGAACGCGCGCATGTGGGGCGGCGAGGGGGTTCCCGGTATCGTTGCCGCCACCCCATTATCTCAGGAGGACCCATGCAGCTGCGTCAGGCCCTGTCCCCCACGAACATCGCGCTCGTCGCCGTGTTCGCCGGCCTCATCGCCGCCTCCACGCTGTGGCCCGGTGCGGAGCTCATTTCTGGCGTTCCGATCACCCTGCAGACGCTCGCCGTGCTGCTCGCCGGAGCTGTGCTCGGCCCGTGGCGCGGCGCGTCGGCAGTGGCCCTGTACCTGATCGTCGGCACGGCTGGCGCTCCGATCTTTGCCGGCCGCTCCGCAGGCTTCGCACCGTGGGCCGGGCCGACGGCTGGCTTCCTGGCGGGCTTCATCGTCGCCGCGTTCGTCACCGGCTGGCTCGTGCGAGGCCTCCACCGCCGCGGCCAGTTCACCACGTCGGGCGTGGTGGGGGCCGCGGCCGTCGGCTCGCTGCTGGTGCTCAACCTGATCGGCTGGACGTGGTTTGCCGTGCGCATCGGCACCAACCTTCAGGACACCGTGACGTTCGCCGCGCCGTTCCTGGTGGGCGACGTCATCAAGGTGTTCGTGGCAGGTGTCGCCGCATCGGCCGTGCACCGCGCCTACCCGGCGCTGCTCGGCACCACGCGCGTGGCCACCGAGTCGCGCGTGCCGGCACCCGCAGACGGCACCGCGGCGCACGCCGCATCCTGACCGCTCACGTAGCCTTGACCCCATGATTGAGTTCAAGGACGCGGCCGTCGTCGCGCCCGATACGGGCGTGCCGATCCTCCATCCCACGAGCCTGGTGCTCGACGAGCAGCGGATTACCATCATCGGCGCCAACGGCTCGGGAAAGTCCACGCTCGCGAGGCTCATCAACGGTCTCGCGCTGCCGGTGGAGGGCCAGGTGCTGGTTGACGGCCTCGACACGCGCAAGTACGGCTCGCGCGTGCGCCGCAAGGTGGGCTTCCTGTTCACCGACCCGTCGCAGCAGCTCATCATGCCTACCGCGCTCGAGGACGTGATGCTGTCGCTGCGCCGCTCGGTGAGGTCAAAGGACGAGCGCGTCAAGGCTGCGCTGGCCGCGCTCGAGGACATCGGCCTTGGTAACAAGGGCGACGTGTCGGTCAACGCGCTCTCGGGCGGCCAGCGCCAGCTTCTCGCCCTCGCAGGCGTGCTCACCGCGACTCCCACGATCGTGGTGGCCGACGAGCCGACCACGCTGCTCGACCTAAGGTGGAAGGCCCACGTGGGAGCTCTGCTCCACGCCCTGCCGATCCAACTTGTCGAGGTCACCCACGACCTCGAGGCAGCGACGCGCGCGCAGCGCACCCTGGTGGTGGATGACGGCGCTGTGGTCTTTGACGGCAATCCTGACGACGCAGTCGCGCACTATCGCGACCTCATGTACCGCAAGACAGTGGGGACCTCGGCGTGATCGTGCTCGGCACCTATCGCGCTGGCAGCTCACCGCTCCACCGCCTACCGGCGCTTGCCAAGGTGCTCGGGCTCATCGCGTGGGGAATCGTCACCATGATCTTCACGGATCCCGTGACGTCGCTGGGCATCGCGGCGGCGGCCGTGCTGCTGCTCATCAGCGTGCTGCCACCGCTGTGGCCCACAGTGAAGGGCATGGCCTTCATCGTGATCGTGGCCGCTCTTGCGGCCGCTTACCAGGTGTATCGCGGCGACTTCACCATGGGAATCGATATCGCGGCGGACCTCGTGGGCCTGTTCTCGGTCTCGATCGCCGTGACTACGTCGACGCCCATGGGCGAGCTCTTAGACCTAGCGGCCGCGGCGTTCAGGCCTTTCCGCAAGGTGATCCCGCCGGCCATACCCGGGCTCATGTTTGCCATCATGATCCGCGCTATCCCCGAGGTGGCCACGATTATGCGGCAGTCGCGCGACGCGGCCAAGGCGCGCGGCGTGCAGCGCTCGCCGCAAGCGCTCATGATCCCCACGGCCACCCGTACCGTTGGTTTTGCGCTCGACCTCGGCGCAGCCCTGCACGCGCGTGGCATCGGCGACGAGGCCACGGAGGACGCGGTGCCAGCGCGGCGCACGCGTCTACCCAAGCCCAAGCCCACCCAGTAGCGTTCCTCTCAGGGAGGCGACATGACGTTCAGCGGCGGTACCAGGCTTGACCCGAATCGCGTGCAGCGGCGCGGGGCCGGCGCACGGGGTGGAGTGGCCGTCGGCGGAGGCGCAGGAGTGCTCGTCATCGCCGCGCTCGTGTGGCTCCTCACAGGGGACCTGGGCGCCGCGCTCGGCTTTGTGACGGGCTCGGGTTCCACGTCCGGCTACCAGAACGTCACCGACGACACCGCGCAGCAAGACTTCAACTCGCGCTGCGTCGAGGGCACAGACGCCAACGAGTTCGCTGACTGCCGCGTGCTCGCCGTCGTGGAGTCGCTCGACGCGTATTGGACCGATGCCCTGCCCGCCGTGGGCGTGCAGCACTCGCTGCCAGGCGTCGTCGTCTTCGACCAGGCGACGCAGTCCGGCTGCGGCACGGCATCGGCGGCCACCGGGCCGTTTTACTGCCCGCCCGACCAGACGCTGTACGTGGACACCACGTTCTTCGACTCGCTCGCCGAGTTCGGCTACGAAGACGGCAACCTCGCCGAGGCCTACATCGTGGCGCACGAGTACGGCCACTTTGTGGAGGACGAGCTGGGCATCTTCGACATCGCGGACCGCTCCGGCACGGGTGCCACCTCAGATTCAGTGAAGGTGGAGCTCATGGCTGACTGCCTCGCAGGCGTGTGGGTGGGCCACGCGGCCTACACCCCGGACCCGGACACGGGCGTGCCGTTCCTGGAGCCCCTCACCAAGCAGGAGCTGCAGAACGCCCTCGCGGCGGCGGCATCCGTGGGCGACGATCGCATTCAAGAGGCGGTGCAGGGCGAAGCGAACCCGCACACTTTCACGCACGGCACGTCGGAGCAGCGCACCGATGCGTTCATCAACGGCTACCAGAACGGCACCGTCGCGGCGTGCGACGAGTTTGGCGTGGTCGGCGGCTAAGAGCTCGCCCTCGCGCTGGCCCTCGCCGAAGCCCGCCCTAGTCGTCGTCGAGCATCGCCACGAGCGCGCACGTGGTGGCCCAGTTACGAATCGTCATCGACTTGTAGACAGGCGCACTCATCACCGCGCTGAGCTTGCTCTTTGTCCGTTGGGCGCTCACGCGCTGAAAGTAGATGACGCCGTCGCCCTTCCAGAGGGTGTCCACACCCTCGCGGATGCCGAACGCTGGCGCGGCGTCCTCCGCGGTGAACTCGGGCATCAGGAAGCACACGTCCGAGTGATACGTGCCGGGCTCGCCGCCAAAGCCGCGGGGCGCCCTATCGCGTGCCGCGCGCATCGTGTCGGCCGTCACCGTCACCACCACGGTGTCCACGTCGAAGGACTCTCGCAGGACGTCCACCACCACGTCGGAGACCTCGGCCTCGGATCGGCCGGGCGCGGCAAGCACCACGTTGCCGGACTGGATGAAGGTGCGCACGCCCGCGAAGCCACGCGCCTCGAGCGCCGCCCGGAGGTCCGCCATCGGCACCTTGTTGCGGCCGCCCACGTTGATGCCGCGGATCAGGGCCACGTGCGTCGCTTGCGTCATGGGAAAACTGTCGCACGGGGGTCCGTCACGCGCGCGGCGAGTCCGGCCCTGAAAGCGCGAACGCCCGGCTCACCAGGGGCGATGTCACCCCACGGCGAGCCGGGCGTCGGCGTTGAAAAAGCCTCAGATCACACGTTGAAGCCGAGCGCGCGCAGCTGCTCGCGGCCGTCGTCGGTGATCTTGTCGGGGCCCCACGGCGGCATCCACACCCAGTTGATACGGAAGCCGTCAACGAGGTCGCCCAGCACCTGCTGCGTCTGGTCCTCGATCACGTCGGTGAGCGGGCAGGCGGCGGAGGTGAGCGTCATGTCGATGACGGCGTGCTGGTTCTCGTCAATCAGCACGCCGTAGACCAGGCCAAGGTCAACGACGTTGATGCCAAGCTCGGGGTCGATGACGTCGCGGAGGGCCTCCTCGACGTCGGCCACATTGGCCGGGGTGCGTGTCTCACTCATGGTCTGATCCTTCCGTGCCGACGGTGGCTCGCGCAATGGCGTCACGCAGCGCCACCCATCCGAGCAGTGCGCACTTGATGCGCGCAGGGTACTTTCCGACGCCCACGAAGGCCGTGGCGTCGTCCAACAGGTCTTCGCGCTCGTCGTCCAGGGGCACTCCCCTGTTGTGCATGAGGGCCTTGAAGGCCTCCATGGTCTCGTCCGCGGTGCGCAGGCTCGCGCCGTCCAGCAGTTCGGCGAGCACGGACGCGCTCGCCTGGGAGATGGAGCAGCCCTGGCCCTCCCACGTGACCGACGCGAGGGTGTCACCATCCAGGCCGACGCGCAGGGTGATCTCGTCGCCGCACGTCGTGTTGATCTGGTGGGACTCGCCGACGGCGGGGCCGTCAAGCACCGCGAGGCCGTGCCCGTGGCGCTGTTTGGCGTGATCGAGGATCACCTGCTGGTACATCTGTTCGAGATCGCTCATGAGCTCACTCCAAAGAACTTTCTGACGGTGCCGAGGACCTCGACGAACAACGCCGCCTCGTCCTCGGTGGTGTAGATGTGGGCGCTCGCGCGTGTGGATGATGGGACGCCAAAGTGGCGGTGCAGCGGCTGGTTGCAGTGGTGTCCCACGCGCACCGCCACGCCGTGATCGTCCAGCACCTGGCCCACGTCGTGCGCATGGACGCCGTCCACCACCACGGCCGCGAGGCCGAGCACGTCGTTCAGCGTCGGCTCCCCCACCGGGCCCAGCAGCCTCACGCCTGGCAACGCCGCCGCGCCTTCGCGCAGAATCTGCGCGAGGCGACGCTCGTGCGCCGCCACGTTAGCCATGCCAATTTCCATGAGGTACTCGGCGGCCGCACCCATACCCACGGCCTGCACCACCGGTTGAGAGCCCGCCTCAAACCGCGTGGGCGCCTGGTGCCACGTGGTCTCCTCGAGCGCCACCGTCATGACGGCGCCGCCTCCAAAGACCGAGGGCGGCAGGGCGTCGAGCAGCTCCGCGCGTCCCCACAGCGCGCCGATGCCGGTGGGGCCCAGCATCTTGTGGCTGGAGAACGCGGCGAAGTCCACGCCCAGCGCGCCGAGGTCCACGGGGATGTGCGGCACCGACTGGCACGCGTCCAGCACAGTGAACGCACCCACCTGCTGCGCGCGCTTCACGAGCGGCGCCACGTCGGTGATGATGCCCGTGACGTTCGAGGCGTGCGTGAACGCGAGCACCTTGGTGGAGCTGTCGACCTTGGTCTCGAGCTGCTCCAGGCGCATGCGGCCAAGCTCGTCCACCTCGATCCAGCGCAGCTCCGCACCCGTGCGGGCAGCGAGCTGCTGCCACGGCACAAGGTTCGCGTGGTGCTCCGTCTGGGTCACCACGATCGAGTCGCCGGGGCCGATGCGGTACCTCGCGGACGCCGCGCCGCCGATGCCCGCCGAGGCGTTGCCGATGCCGTTCGCCACCAGGTTGATGGCGGCGGTGGCGTTCTCGGTCCACACGATCTCGCGGTCCTCGCGGGCGCCCACGAGGCGGGCGACCGACGCGCGGGCCCCCTCGAAGGCCTCGGTGGCCTCCTCGGCGAGCAGGTGAGCCCCCCGCGCGACCGCGCCGTTGTGGGCGCGCTCGAACTCCGCCATCGCGTCAAGAACGCGCTGCGGGCGCTGCGACGTGGCTCCGGAGTCGAGGTACGTGAGGGGCTTCCCGTTCCTGACCGTACGGCCAAGGATCGGGAACTCCCTTCTCACGTCCGTCAGCGTGGGGGTCATCGCAAGCGTCCTTACGCCTCGACCAGGAACCGGTCGTAGCCCTCGGCCTCGAGGCGCGCGGCCAGCTCGGGGCCACCCTCCTCGGCGACGCGGCCGTTCACAAACACGTGAACAAAGTCGGGCTTGATGTAGTTGAGGATCCGCGTGTAGTGCGTGATGAGCATGACACCGAGGCCTGTGTTGTCCTTCACGCGGTTCACGCCCTCGGAGACGATGCGCAGCGCGTCCACGTCGAGGCCGGAGTCGGTCTCGTCGAGGATCGCGATCTTGGGCGCGAGGAGTTCCATCTGCAGGATCTCGTGGCGCTTCTTCTCGCCGCCGGAGAAGCCCTCGTTGACGTTGCGCTCCGCGAACGCGGGGTCCATGCGCAGGGCCTCCATGGAGGTCTTGACGTCCTTAACCCACGTACGCAGCTTGGGGGCCTCGCCCGCGACGGCGGTCTTGGCGGTGCGCAGGAAGTTGCTCACGGACACGCCGGGAACCTCGACCGGGTACTGCATGGCCAGGAAGATGCCCGCCTTGGCGCGCTCGTCCACGGTCATGGCCAGCACGTCCTCGCCATCGATCGTGACCGAGCCCTCGGTGATCGTGTACTTCGGGTGACCGGCGATCGAGTAGGCCAGCGTGGACTTGCCCGAGCCATTGGGGCCCATGATGGCGTGCGTCTCGCCGGACTTGATGGTGAGGTCGACGCCCTTGAGGATCTCCTTGGTGCCCTCGGGGGTGTCCACGGTCACGTGAAGGTTCTTAATCTCCAGGGTGCTCATGCGTTCTCCTTGATGGAAGTCTTGGGGTTGTCCACGTCGACGAGCACGCGCTCGCCGTCGATGCGGACGGGGTACGTCTTGACGGGGGTCATGGCCGGCAGCTCGTCGGGCTCGCCGGTGCGGAGGTCAAAGCGCGAGCCGTGGGCCCAGCACTCCACAAAGCAGCCCTCGACGTCGCCCTCGGAGAGGGACACCTCGCCGTGGGTGCACAGATCGTCGATGGCGTAGAAGTCGCCGTCGTCGCTGCGCACGATCGCGACGGGGATCTCGCGGCCGTTGGCAAGCGTGAGCTCCGCGAGGGTGGCCTCGCCGGGCGCGACGTCGGTCACCATGCAGGCGAACTGGTCAGACATCAGGCGTCCTCGTCCTCGACGTGCTCGAGCTCGATGTCGATGGCCTTCATGAGGCCCTCCTCGACGTCGGGAACGCCGATCTCGCGGATCACGTCGGCAAAGAAGCCGCGGACAACGAGCTTGCGCGCCGCGTCCTCGGAGATGCCACGCGAGCGCAGATAGAACATCTGCTCGTCGTCGAAGCGACCGGTGGCCGACGCATGGCCTGCGCCCTCGATCTCGCCCGTCTCGATCTCCAGGTTGGGGACCGAGTCGGCGCGGGCGCCGTCGGTGAGCACGAGGTTGCGGTTGAGCTCATACGTGTCGGTGCCCTCGGCCGCGGCGCGGATCAGCACGTCGCCGATCCACACGGTGCGGGCCGATGCCCCGGCCAGGGCGCCCTTGTAGGTCACCCGGGACGTGCAGCGAGGCACGGCGTGGTCCACGAACAGCTGGTGCTCAAAGTGCTGACCCGAATCGGCGAAGTACACGCCGAACAGGTCCACCGAGGCGCCCTCGCCGGCGAAGGCCGCCGACGTGTTGAGGCGCACTGCCTTGCCGCCCAGCGTGACCACGGAGCCGCGCAGGCGCGAGTCGCGCCCCAGGCGGGCCACGACCTCGCCGGCGTGAACGGCGTCGGCGTCCCACTGCTGCAGCAGCACCAGGTTGAGGCCCGAGTTGTCGCCCAGGTCCACCGAGAGGTACTCGGAGTACGTCGCGGTGCCGGAGCGCGTGAGCACCACGGTCGCCTCGGCGCCCGTGCCCAGCTCGATGAGCAGGTGACCGCGCACGTCGTCTCCGTTGCCGTGCAGGCCGATCTGGATCGGCTCGTCCACCACGGTGTTGGGCGCGACTGTCAGGGCCATGGCGCCGCCGGAGCGGGCCACTGCCACGGCCGACGCGCGGTCGCCGGGGGCGCGAACGGAACGGGCCTTCGCGTCGTCGGCTGCGACCTCGGTGAGGCTCACGCCGGCGGGAAGCTCGGGCACCGACCACTCGAGGTGGCCCTCGCCGCCCTCGAGCGCGAACAGCGGCTTGAAGTCGCGCACGGCGCTAAAGCGCCACTGCTCCTCGCGGGCGTTCGGGATGCCAAAGGCCTCCGGGTCGAACGACGTGAGGCGATCGGCACGTGACTTATCAGGGACGATGCCGTGGCTGTGTGCGCCGTCGGCAGTCGCCTGGGTGTGATCGGTGGTGAGGGTCAACCGACGCTCCCTTCCATCTGCAGTTCAATGAGGCGGTTGAGCTCGAGCGCGTACTCCATGGGCAGCTCGCGCGCGATCGGCTCCACGAACCCGCGCACGATCATGGCCATGGCCTCGGACTCCTCCATGCCTCGCGACATGAGGTAGAACAGCTGGTCTTCGCTCACGCGCGACACGGTGGCCTCGTGGCCCATGTGGACGTCGTCCTCGCGCACGTCCACGTACGGGTACGTGTCGGAGCGGGAGATGGTGTCCACCAGCAGCGCGTCGCACAGCACGTTTGACTTGGAGTTCTTGGCGCCCTCGAGCACCTGTACGAGTCCGCGGTAGGAGGTGCGGCCGCCGCCGCGGGCCACCGACTTGGAGATGATCGACGAGGACGTGTTGGCCGCGGCGTGCACCATCTTGGCGCCCGCGTCCTGGTGCTGGCCCTCGCCCGCGAAGGCGATGGACAGGGTCTCGCCCTTGGCGTGCTCGCCCACCATGAAGATGGCGGGGTACTTCATGGTCACCTTGGAGCCGATGTTGCCGTCCACCCATTCCATGGTGGCGCCCTCGTGGGCCACGGCGCGCTTGGTCACCAGGTTGTACACGTTGTTGGACCAGTTCTGGATGGTCGTGTAGCGCACGCGGGCGTTCTTCTTGACGATGATCTCCACCACGGCGGAGTGCAGCGAGTCGCTCGAGTAGATGGGCGCGGTGCAGCCCTCGACGTAGTGCACGTACGAGCCCTCGTCCGCGATGATTAGGGTGCGCTCGAACTGGCCCATGTTCTCCGTGTTGATGCGGAAGTAGGCCTGCAGCGGGATCTCCACGTGCACGCCCGGCGGCACGTAGACGAACGATCCGCCCGACCACACGGCGGTGTTGAGCGCGGCGAACTTGTTGTCGCCCGGGGGGATCACGGTGCCGAAGTACTCCTGGAAGATCTCCGGGTGCTCCTTGAGCGCGGTGTCGGTGTCGAGGAACAGGACGCCCTGCTCCTCGAGGTCCTCGCGGATCTGGTGGTAGACCACCTCGGACTCGTACTGCGCTGCCACGCCCGCGACGAGGCGCTGCTTCTCGGCCTCCGGAATGCCCAGCTTGTCGTACGTGGCCTTGATGTCCTCGGGAAGCTCTTCCCAGCTGGTGGCCTGCTTCTCCGTGGAGCGCACAAAGTACTTGATGTTGTCGAAGTCGATGCCGGTGAGGTCGGAGCCCCAGTGAGGCATCGGCTTCTTCTCGAACAGGCCGAGCGACTTGAGGCGCAGGTTCAGCATCCACTCGGGCTCGCTCTTGAGAGCCGAGATGTTGCGGACCACGGCCTCGCTGAGGCCACGCTGGGCGGCCGCACCGGCGGTGTCCGAGTCGTGCCAGCCGTAGCCGTAGTTACCGAGCGAGGCGATGGCCTCGTCCTGCGTCATGGGGGTATCGGTGGGAGTGCTCATTCTCATCCTTCCTTGATGGCGGGAGTGAGCGGGATGGTGGTCGTGCACACGTGCGCGCCTTGCGCGAGCGTGGACAGTCTTTGGACGTGAACGTCGAGCACGCGGGAAAATGCCCGCGCCTCGGCGTCACACCACTCGGGAGCCGCCTGGGCGATCTCCTGGACGGGACAGTGCCCCTGGCACAGCTGAAGCGTGTACCCCCCGGGGCCGGGGCGAACCGACGTCGCGTAGCCAAGGTCGGCCAGCGCGTCGGACAGTGCGGAGACGCGCTCGGCGAGCGGCGCGTCGGGGTCCACGGCCTCGCGCAGCGCGGTCTCCACGCGCTCGCCGTGGGCGGAGACAAACTCGTTCAGCTCGCCGCGGCTGCGCAGGAACGCGAGCGCCTCTTGCGCCACGTCCGAGTACGCGTCCTGCAGCGCGCGCTGGCCCTCCGAGGTGGCCACAAAGGCTTTGGCGGGGCGGCCGCGACCGCGGTCTACGGGGCCGGGCACGTCGCGGTCCTCGATGAGGCCGTCCTCGTGCAGCGCGGTGAGGTGCCGGCGCACGGCGGCGGGGGTGAGGCTCAGGTTCTCGGCAAGCGTGGCGGCCGTGATGGGGCCGGCCGACGCGATGAGGCTGAGTACGCGCTCGCGCGTGGTGTCGGTGGCCATGCGGTGCTCCCTTCGCCGTCGCTCCCCTGCGTTGACGCCAGGCGCGTCGGGCCTGTTCAGGCAACGAGCGCGCGGCGCTCCTGGTGCCCCGGGGATGGGGGCGACAGGAAATTAACAACATTCTTGTGCCGAAAATGCCCGCGCACAAGCAAGGCGAACCTTAGTTGGTGCGGGTGGGGGTATCGGTGGCGGCCTCCCAGCGCCGATGCGCGAGGCCGACGAGTAGTGTCGGCACGTCGTTGTGCGCGACTTCTCGGGGTGACACGGGCGTTGGGCCCGTGGAGTGAGTTACCGGATGTCGGTAACGGACGTGGCCTCCATGGCGGCCATGACCTCTTCGCGGACGCTGAACGGCAGCGCGTCGAGGTAGCTGGTCTCGCGCTTAAACACGGACTTGAAGATGGTGAGCATCTGGCTCCCCTTTCTCTTGTTGAGCCGGGAGCCTGGACGTGGAGTCCGGGTTCCCGGGTACCCCACGTTGGGATGCAAAAAACGCCTCGTCTTGGACCATGCAGCGGATGCCGACTATGCCAAGCGCGAGACGCTGGCTCTAGTTTAGCAGGGCCGATGCTTCTGACGAAGCTTTTGCCGACGCGGGAAGCAGTCATGGTGTGGCGTTCCACTCACTGCGCAACCTAGAATGCAAGCGCTTGCAATGCTGCCAAGCAACAGCGACACCGCCCACAAAGGAGGCAACGATGCCCCCACAGGTCACCGTCATCGGCTCCGCATCGTGGAACCAGATCGTCACGTTGCCCGAGTTGCCACCGCAACGCTCATGCACCACGTTCGCGGACCGCCACCTGGATTGCCTGGGCGGCACCTCCGCCGGCAAGTCCCTGCACCTCGCCGCGCTGGGAGTGGAGCATCGGCTCATCGCGATGGTGGGGCGCGACGCTCAGGCGGCGCTCATTCGCGGCGCCCTGACGCGCGGCGGCACCGACCTCACGCTGATCGACGGCGACGGCCCCAGCGAGCGCCACCTGAATCTCATGGGCCCCGGCGGCACGCGCGTCTCCATCTTCTTGGAGCACGCCCCTCAGCCGCCAACCGACTTCCCCGACGCCGCAACCCGCAACGCCATCGACGCCTCCCGCATCGTGGTCGCGGACCTGATGCCCCTCGGCCGCGCGTGCCTGCCCGCAGCGTCGGCCTCCCCTGCCCAGTTGTGGACCGATCTCCATGACTACGACGGCGCCAACCCGTACCACCAAGACTTCGCGCAGGCCGCGGACGTGATCCTCATGAACGACGACGCCCTGCCCCGGCCAACGGAGCTCATGCGCCGCCTCATCGATCGCGGCGCCACCGCCGTGATCTGCACGCGCGGCGCGGAGGGCGCGCTGGGCATGGCTGCCGACGGCACGCTCGTGGAGGTCGCGGCCGTTCCCGTCACCGTGGTGGACACCAATGGCGCGGGAGACGCCTTCGCCGCCGGCATGATCGCAGCGTCGCTCGGGCTCGACTCCCCCAACGGCATCGGCCGCCCCGACGCCCTTGGCGACGCGATGCGCGCCGGCGCCGCGCAGGCCGCCCTGGCCGTCGCGTCGGCCACGCTCGGGCCCACGTGACCGGGCACCGAGTCAGCCCGTCGCGCTTCCCAGCGGACCCCGCCAGACCCACCGCGAGCCCGCAGGAGCGAAGGAATCCGCGGCGCCCTTGACCACCACGTCGGCGTGGAGCCACGGCCGCTCGCGTTCAAGGAACGGGATCTCCTGAGCCATCCACTCCTCCCAGAACGCGGCAGCCTCATCCGCCGTACGCCCCTCCGCGACGTCGCGGGCGAGGCCACCCTCGCGCGCGCTGCGTGCGTCCGATTGCACCCACACCGCGGCCGCCGCCCACTGCCTCAACTCAGCGCGGGCGGCACCGACGCCCTCGATCACCAGCGTGGTGCCTGGGTCCACGTCGATCGATCCCGCACTGGCTTCTCCAGCCGGGCGGCACGTACGACACCCGCTCGCCTCGCGACCATGGCCGCACGATGCCGTCGATCATCGCGTCCTGCCAGTCGAACATCGAGTGGTGCCATGCGACGTCGTCGGTGTGAACATTTCGCGCGTCGAGCGCCGCGGCAAGAGCCGTTGCCAGCGTCGACTTGCCCGAGCCCGAGCGCCCGTCAACCACGATCAGCGGTGCACGGCCCGCCACGTCAGCCTGGGACAGCGCGCCCATCCACACCTCGTCGCGCTCGAGCGTCCACGCGGGCACTGCCGGTTCACCGGGGAACAGGTCCATGCGCACCAATCTAGGTCCTTGCGCCGCGTACACGACAACTACCTGCGGGTTTTCGCCCCACGCTCGCGCACACGCCTAGAATCGTGGGGTGACCGCTGACGCCCCCGCCTCTGCACCTTCCGGCCTTCAGACGCAGTGGCGTCGCTTCGCCTCGTTCCTCGGCCGCCACACGCGCGGCCTCACGATCGCGAACATCTTCACGCAGGGCGGCATCATCGTCACGGGCGGCGCCGTGCGGCTCACGGGCTCCGGCCTGGGCTGCTCCACGTGGCCGCAGTGCGAGCCCGGCGAGTTCACGCCCCAGTTCCACGACGCCACGAGCCTGCACCCCTTCATCGAGTTCGGTAACCGCACGCTGACTTTCGTGCTGCTGGTGGTGGCCGTAGCCCTCGCCATCGGCGTGTGGAACACGCGCCGCGACCTGCGCTGGTGGGGCATCCTGCCGCTGGCGGGCGTGTTCGGCCAGGCGATCCTGGGCGGCGTCACGGTGCTGACGGGCCTCAACCCCGTCGCCGTCGCCCCGCACTTCTTGCTCTCCGCGGGCCTCGTGTGGCAGGCGGTGTGGCTCGCGCTCGCGTATCGCAACGCTCCCCGTCGCGACGGCCGCTGCATCAAGAAGCCGATGCTCGTCTCCACATTCCTGTTGGTGGTGCTGCTCTTCCTGGGCACGCTCACCACCGGCGCCGGGCCCCACTCGGGCGATGCCGACGCCACCGAGCGCCTGGGACTCGACCCCGCGCTCATAGCCCGCGCGCACGCCATGTCCGTGTGGGCGTTCATCATCGTGCTCGCGTACATCGTCTACCGCGTGCGCCGCGACCGCTCAGCGGGTGAGCGCGACGAGGTGCGCAAGGCCTGGATGGTGCTCGTGATCGTCACGCTGCTGCAGGGCGCGATCGGCTACGTCCAGTACTTCACGGGCCTGCCCGAGATCATCGTGGGGATGCACCTCGCGGGCGCCGCGATCCTCACGGCCGCGCACTCCGCGGCCCACTACCTGCTGCGCCGCCAGAAGGTCGCGGCCTAGCAATGACCGACTACGCGGTGTCCCTCGCCAGCATTGAGGACGCCGCGCGCGCGCTCGACGGCGTCGCCCAGCACACCCCCATCGACCACGCCTCGTACTTTGGCGAGGTGCTCGGCTCGCCCGTGTACCTGAAACTCGAGAACCTGCAGCGCACCGGCTCCTTCAAACTGCGCGGCGCCACGTACCGCCTCTCGCGCCTCACGGGCGAGGAGCGCGCGCGAGGAGTGGTGGCGGCATCGGCCGGTAACCACGCGCAAGGCGTCGCCTCCGCGGCCCAACAACTGGGCATCGACTGCACCATCTACATGCCGCTCGGCGCGCCAGTGCCCAAGCTGCTGGCCACCCGGGGCTACGGCGCTCAGGTGAACACCGACGGCACCACCGTGGAGGAGTGCATCGCGCTGGCCATGGAGCACGCCGAGCGGACCGGCGCCGTGATGATCCACCCCTTTGACCACGCCGACGTGATCTCAGGCCAGGGCACGCTCGGCCTTGAGGTCATGCGCGACGTGCCAGGTGTGGACACGATCGTGGTGCCGATGGGCGGCGGCGGCCTCATCGCCGGAGTCGCTGTCGCGGCCAAGGCCCTCGCGGCGCTGCGCGGCACCGACGTGCGGATCGTCGGGGTTCAGGCCTCGTCGTCGGCCGCGTTTCCTCCCTCGCTCGAGGCGGGCGAACCCGTGACGATCCAGCGCGGCGCCACGATCGCCGACGGCATCGCCGTTGCGCGGCCTGGCTCGCTCACGTTCCCCATCATCCGCGACATGGTCGACGACGTGGTCACTGTGGACGAGGACGACCTCGCCCGTGCGGTGCTCACCCTGCTGGAGCGGACAAAGCTCGTCGTGGAACCGGCCGGGGCGGCGCCCATCGCGGCGATCCTCGGCGGGCTCATCAAGGACACCGGCACCACCGTCGTGGTGCTGTCCGGCGGCAACATCGATCCCCTGCTGCTGCAGCGCATCGTCGCGCACGGACTCGTGGCATCCGGCCGCTTCATGACGCTGCGCATCCCGTTGCCCGACCGCCCCGGCCAGCTCGCGCGCGTCTCTGAGATCCTCGCGAATGTGGGCGCCAACGTCACCGAGGTGCTGCACACCAGGCACGATTTGGGCCTCACCCTCAACGACGTGGTACTGCAGGTCTCCGTGGAGACCCGCGGGCCCAACCACCAGGAGCAGGTACTTGCCACGCTCATCGAGGCGGGCTTCCGGCCCGAGGTGGCGGGGTCCTGACATGCGGACGCAGCTGTTCATCGGCGCGGCTGCCGTGGCCGTGGCGCTCGGGCTCGCGTCCTGCTCGGTGAGCTCGGGTGGCACCTCCCCCACCCCGTCGGCAGGCACGTTTATGGTCACCAGCGATGACTTCGATGACGGCGGGGGCATCCCCGCGGTCAACACCGCGACGGCGTTCGACGGCCAGTGCACCGGTGAGAATCAGCCGCTGAGCCTCGCGTGGACGGGCGCCCCCGCTGGCACCGCGGCCTACGCGATCACCATGATCGATGTGGACGCGGGACAGTATGCGCACTGGCTACTCGCCGACATCTCGGGCTCCGTGGTGCGCGTGGGCGAGGGCGACCTCGCAGGCGCTATTCAGGGCCGCAACGACAACGGCACACTCGGCTATTTTGGCCCATGCCCTCCCGGCCCGGAGCACCACTACGTGATCACGATCTATGCGCTGGATCAGATGTTGGACCTCGCGCCCGGGTACCAGTACGAGGAATTCCTCAAGGCGTCGATCGGTCACACTGTCGCAACCGCGACGCTCACCGGAACGCGTTCGGGCCCGGCCTAACCGAGCCTTGGCTCTCCGCTAGCGCGCGAGGCGCGTGTGCTCGGGAGCGCGCATCCACGGCGCATCGGCCGGGCGCAGCGGCGCGAGGTCCTGCAACAGTGCCGCGTGCAGCGCGAGCCCACCCGCCACGGCGGACGACGAATGCACGCCTCCCGCGTAGATCGACGCCACGAGCGTCTCGAGCGGAACCCAGCGGCCCTCCATGTCGAGCTCCTCATCCTCGCGCGCGTGGCGCTCGGCGTCGGGAACCTCAGCCAGGTCACGCGCGAGGAACACGCGCACCGACTCCGACGTGCCGCCGCCCGACGGGTGATAGTCCACCAGCGTGTGCCACGTCGCAGCGGTGAGGTCCGCCTCCTCGAACAGCTCGCGCTTGGCCGCCTCCACGGGCGCCTCGCCAGGCGCATCGAGAAGGCCGGCCGGGGGCTCCCAGCACTCCGCGCCGATCGGGTGGCGGTACTGACGCACCAGATACACCTCGCCTGCCTCGTTCAGCGCCATGATCGCCACAGCGCCCGTGTGCTTCAAGTAGTCGCGAGTCACCACTCGCCCCTGCCCCAGGTCCACCTCGTCAGACGAGATGTCCCACACCTTGCCCACAAAGCGCTCGTGTGTGGCGACAACGGGCCGCTGGCCCGGAACGTCGTGAAGCAGTCCGTCGTCGGCCATGCGCTCCCCCAGTCCCGTTCTCAGGCGCCCTGTGAGACGTCCGCAGCCACCGCAGGCTGTGACGCCGTCTGAGGGTTCGCCGCGGCACGCTGACGCTCGATCGCGGCGGCGATGAGGCCAGCGAACAGCGGGTGCGCCTTCGTGGGGCGCGACAGGAACTCGGGGTGAGCCTGCGTGGCCACAAAGTACGGGTGCTCCGAGCGGGGCAGCTCCACGAACTCCACGAGCGAACGGTCGGGCGACTCGCCCGAGACGATCAGACCCGCCGCCTCAAGCTGAGGACGGTACGCGTTGTTCACCTCGTAGCGGTGGCGGTGACGCTCGCCCACCGTGGCGGCGCCATACGTCTCGGCCACGACGGAGCCGGGCTGCAGCACGGCCTTGTACTCACCAAGACGCATCGTGCCGCCCAGGTCGCCCTTGCCGTCCACGATGTCCTGCTGCTCTTCCATCGTGGCGATCACCGGGTACTGCGTGTCCGGGTCAAACTCGGAGCTCGAGGCGCCCTCGAGGCCAAGGATCGTACGCGCGTACTCCATCACCATCACCTGCAGGCCGAGGCAGATACCCAACGTGGGCACCTTGTTCTCGCGCGCCCACCGCACCGCGCCGATCTTGCCGTCCACGCCGCGCACGCCGAAGCCGCCGGGCACCAGCACCGCGTCCACGCCGCGAAGCGACTGCGCCGCTCCCTCGGGCGTCTGGCACGTGTCCGAGGCGACCCAGCGGATCTTCACCCGCGAGTTGTGGTGGAAACCGCCGGCGCGCAGCGCCTCGCTTACCGAAAGATAGGCGTCGGGCAGGTCGATGTACTTGCCCACGAGCGCCACCTCGACCTCGTGGGCCGGGTGGTGCACGCGGCGCAACAGGTCGTCCCACGCGCCCCACTCGACGTCGCGGAACGGCAGGTCAAGGCGTCGCACAACGTACGCGTCCAGGCCCTCGGAGTGCAGCACCTTGGGGATGTCGTAGATGCTTGGCGCGTCGATCGCGTTGACAACGGCAGGGCCCTCGACGTCGCACATGAGCGCGATCTTGGCCTTGACCGACGCGGGCACCGGGCGGTCCGAGCGCAGCACCAGGGCATCGGGCTGGATGCCGATGCTGCGCAGCGCGGCCACTGAGTGCTGCGTGGGCTTGGTCTTCTGCTCGCCCGAGGGGCCGATGTACGGGATGAGGCTCACGTGGAGGAAGAAGACGTTGTCGCGGCCCACGTCGTGGCGCACCTGGCGCGCGGCCTCGAGGAACGGCTGCGACTCGATGTCGCCCACAGTGCCGCCGATCTCCGTGATGATCACGTCAACGTCGGGGCTCGCCTGCGCTCGCATGCGGCGCTTGATCTCGTCCGTGATGTGCGGGATGACCTGAACGGTGTCGCCCAGGTACTCGCCGCGACGCTCCTTGGCGATCACCTGCGAGTAGATCTGACCCGTGGTCACGTTCGAGGTGGCAGAAAGCTTCACGTCGAGGAAGCGCTCATAGTGGCCGATGTCCAGGTCCGTCTCGGCACCGTCGTCGGTCACAAAGACCTCGCCGTGCTGGAACGGGTTCATGGTGCCCGGGTCCACGTTGAGGTAGGGATCGAGCTTCTGCATCGTGACGCGCAAGCCGCGCGACCGGAGAAGTCGGCCGAGGCTAGAAGCCGTCAAGCCCTTTCCGAGGGAGGAAACAACCCCTCCCGTAACGAAGATGTGACGGGTGACGTGATCCGTGCGGGACCCAAAATGCGTTCTCTCCACGGGCTTCAAGGCTATCACCAAGCCAGGGGTGCTGGCGCTCCGAAACGCGAGCCAGGTCCCGGGTCCCTTCTACACGTCGTGCCCGACGCACCACAACGCGGCGTGTCGCGTCGGCGTGTCATGGGCGGAGGGTTCGCGCCTACGGCAACGCGTCGAATCCCTTAAGGGCGCCGTATGAACCGTGGCCCCCATCGAGCTGCTCGCGCAGCGAAAGCACAATCTGCGCTGTCGCGATCGACGGAACCGATGTGACAAGCACACTGGGTTCACGCCCCGGTGCTGCGCTGAGGGCGGCCCCGGTCGCCTCGGCCGCCAGCGACGGCATCTCAGAGGCCGAGGCGTCCGCTGCGACCACCACGAGCGAGGCCGGCACATACAACTCCCAGACCTCGGCGGCCTGCTCGATCAGGACGCCGCCGCCTTCGGGACCGCTACCCGCCACGATGATGACGGCGTCTACAGCTGCCCCGGGCGCTGCGTCGGCTCCGACCGAGACTCCGCCCTCCACTGCCAGCATCCCTGAGCGCGTCAGCGCGTCGAGCAACACCGCGGCGCGGGACTGCCCGTCAGCGCCGGTGAGGTCCGTCACCGCCTCCTCTGCTCCTTGCTGGGGCGCTGCGGGAGCACCCGCCGCAGGGTCCGGCGTCGCACCTGCCATCAGCGCCTGCACGATAGCGTGCTGCAGCAAGACGGCAGGGGCCGCTCCACCTGCCCCCTCCACAGACGGGCCGAGCTGATCCGCGAGCTCGGATCTGAACGTCGTCAGATCGGGATCCCACCAGTCGCCGCTCAGCGCGACTCGCACGGCCTCCGTCGCACCCGCAGCATCTAGCGCGGTCTCGACCTGGCCGACCGCGTCAGGCGAGGCGCCATCGGCGACCAGCACGGCGACCCTGACCCCGTCGAGCCGGCCCTGCACGGCAGCTGGCGCGAGGGCGGCGAGCCAGTCATCCCGCGCATCGGCCCGGGGCACGTCGGAGGCGTCGGCATCCTGAGCAGTGGAGGTGCCAAGCGAGAGTTGGCGCGGCGACGCGAGACCCACGATCGCACCGACTGCCAGGGCAATCACCATCAGCGCGCCCGCGGCAATCCGGCCCGACGTCATGACTGCTCCAGCAGCCACCGCACGCCCTCGCGCACCGCAGGATGCAGTGCGAGTGCCGCACCGACCGCCACAACGGCGACTGCGGCGAGGATCCATCCCTGCGCACGGCTCCATCGAGGGCGATACAACCGTGCCAGCAGTCGTCCATCGATCCACGCGGGGCCTGCCGCAACGCGGGCGAGCAACGCCGACGCCCCGCGCGGCGAGTCGATCAGGTCTCCCAGGCTCGTCTCGAGACCCACCGTTGCGATGGTGCGCGCTCCCGACGACGCGGCGATGGCGACTGCGAGGTCTGCGGAGTCCAGCCGCGACTCGCTCGACACATATCGCACCCCTAGCGCGCCAAGCCGCGTGGCGGCGACCGCATGGGACTCGCCGTGCACCACGACGCGATCGGCGCGCGCAAGGACCTCGTCCTCGACCCCATCGAACGGACCCACGATCAGGTTGATGTGGTGATGCCGTGCCACGGCGTCCGCCGCGTCTCCCGTGGCAATCACCGCCATCTTCATCTCACGCACGGCGATGCGCAACGCGCGAAGTTCTCGCTCAAAGCCTGCGGCGGCTGTCACCACCAGCACGTCCTTGCCGGTGAGGTCCAGGTCCACTCCACGCACCGCGCCGCCGTCAACCAGCGCGGGGCCATCCCTATGCACCAGGTCCAACGCACCCGCTGTGAGCTCGGGGAGCCTCAGCGCGGCGCCCTCGTGCGCGCGGTCGAGCAAGGTTCGTACCGAGGCCTCGGTGAGGCGGCGCAGCGGAATCTGATCGTCGTTGACTGTCAGGGTCGCGCCGTCGCCATCCTCGTCGCGCGCAATGGAGAGGTGTGAGCCGTCCGCGATGGCGATCGCGCGTCGATCGTCCGTCTCAAACAATTCAACTCCGCGCGATACGAGCCTCTCTGCGCCCCTCGCCTCGAAGCGTCCGGAGAGGGTGGGGCTCGCGTTGACCACGGCAGCAGGCTCCCGTGCCGCCAGCGCCTCAGCTGAGACGGCGTCGAGATCGACCCTATCGATCACCGCGATCTGCCCTTTGCGTAGTGTGCGTGCAAGGGCGCGCGGGTCGGCGCCCACTCGCGCCGTGCCCGAGATCCTCCGAGAGTCCTGTGACCGTGACCTGCTCATGGGGTCATGGTGTCACGCGAGCGGCATCGAGGAGCTCAAGCGCGTGGGCGCGTGCCATCTGCGAGTCCTCCTCGCCGGAGAGCAGACGCGCAATCTCCCTGATCTTGTCGTCGCCTTCCACCGCCGCCACCTGGGACACCGTGACGGCACCATCGGAAGCCTTGTGCACCACCACGTGGCGGTCCGCCCATGCGGCTACCTGCGCAAGATGCGTCACCACAATCACTTGGTGGGACTGAGCGAGCACAGCAAGCCGCTGACCCACGGCCTGGGCGGCCTTGCCTCCCACCCCGGCATCCACTTCGTCAAACACGAAGGTGCGCGACGCACCCCCGTTCGCCGCGAGCGACACCTCAAGCGCGAGCATGATGCGAGAGAGCTCACCGCCGGACGCGGCGTCGGCGATGGGCCGCGCTGGGGCACCTGGATGCGCGGCCAGCAGGAGGGCGACCTCGTCAGCACCGTGCGGTCCCGGTTCTCGCGGTTCGACTCGGATATCCACAGTCGCCCCGGACATTGCCAGCATCGCCAGCTCGGCCCCAACCCGCTCGGCAAGGCTCTGCGCGGCCGCGACGCGGCTCCGTGAGAGCGCCGATGCCGCGGTGTCCCGCACGTCTCGGGCCCGCTGTTCGGCCGCGCGAGCCGCCGCCACGTGCTCGTCCCAATCGCCACCCAGCGCAAGCTCTTGGTCGAGTTGCGCGCGCAGAGCGAGGAGGCCCGCTGCATCGGTGCCAAAACGGCGTTCGAGGGTCGCGATGCTTGACAGTCGCGCGTGCACGGCGTCGAGGCGCGCGGGGTCCGCCTCGAGGGCGTCGAGGTACGACGCGAGTTCTTGGGCGGCGTCGGCGGCCCCATACAGGTAGTCCGCCACACGCGTGGCAAGCGCCGCGAGCGTCGGATCGTGAGCGCCGGCATCCTCAAGGGCACGCTTGGCGGCGTCCAGCGCGACGCTCGCGCTAGCGCCGTCCTCACCCGCGAGGGCCTCGTGCGCCGTCATCGCGGCCGCGCGAAGGTCCTCTGCGTGCTCGAGGACGCGTGCCTGCGCTGCAAGCTCCTCGCGTTCGCCATCGTGGATGTCCGCCGCCTCGAGGGCCGAGAGATCGTCACGGGCCTTGTCCAGCCGGAGTCGCTCCGACTGTTCGGACGCCTCGAGCGTGTGGAGCCTCTCGGCGGCCGTGCGCCACGCGGACCACGCCTCCCGGTACGCGATGAGCAGCCGCGCGTGCTGCTCCCCCGCATACTCGTCAAGGGTCTCGCGCTGCTTCGCTGCCGTCCTGAGTCGCACCTGATCCGACTGTCCGTGCACCGTCACGAGCTCGCCACCCACGTCGCCGAGCAGGGCCTGGGGCACGGTACGGCCACCGAGTACCGCCCGTGACCGCGTGCTCGCCCCCACGATGCGGAGCACGGTGACTGTACCGTCGTCGTCCAGGGAAGCCCCTGCATCCAGTGCTCGTTCACGCGCCTCGGAGCCCTCTGGGACGTCAAGCACTGCCTCCGCCGTCGCCTCGGAAGCACCAAGCCGCACGGCGTCGGGCGTGGCCTTGCCGCCGAGGATCAGGTGCAACCCTGTGAGCACCATGGTCTTGCCAGCGCCGGTCTCACCTGTCACCACCGTGAACCCTGGGGCAAACTCGATGCGCGCACGCTCGATGACGCCCAGCGCGGAGATGGAGAGCTCGTGCAGCACTGCTACTCCCCGTTGTCGTGGGCCGCGCCACGCCATCCGTCGATCGGGAGGCCAAACTTGCGCACCAAGCGCTCCGTGAAGGGGGCGTCGGACGTGCGGGCCAACTTGACCGAGGCCTCGCCCAGCCGCACAATGACTCGGCCACCGCGCTGCACCGGCAGAGACTCGGAGCCATCGAGCACCACAAGACCCTCCGCTTGCGAGTACTCCAGCACCTCGATAGCGAAGAACGAACTAGGTGCCACCACGAGCGGGCGGGCGAACAACGCGTGTGCGGCGAGCGGCACCATCACAAGCGCGTCAACATTCGGCCAGACCACTGGGCCGCCTCCCGAGAAGGCATGTGCTGTGGAGCCGGTGGGTGTCGAGATCACCACGCCGTCGCATCCAAAACTTGTCAGGGGGCGGGCGTCAACGCCAATCGCCACGTCGAGGCTACGTAGCAGCTCGGAGCGCTCAACTGTGGCCTCGTTCATGGCCCAGCCATGCTGAACTGATCCGTCCGGCTGGTGGACTTCCACCTCGACGGTGCGGCGCTCCTCGACCCAAAAGTTGCCTGAGGCGAGACGATCGACTGCATGTGCCACGTCGTCGCGCTCGAGCTCGGCAAGAAATCCCACGTGTCCCATGTTGACGCCAAGCAACGGCGCTCCCGTGGCGCGGGCGACGCGTGCAGCGCGCAGCATCGTGCCATCGCCGCCCAACACGATGACGGCCTCAATGGTCCCGCCCTCGCATTCAGTGCACGCGTCGATACCCCGTTCGGCGAGCTCCGCACGGGCCACCTCAGCGGCGGCCAGCGTCTCGGGCCTAAAGGGGTTGGCAACGATCAGAATGCGGCGGGTCATGGCCTTCCTTCTACGACGTCATCAATCGCGGCCCGCAGTTGCTCAGGCGTGAGGGCCCGAGCGGCGGTCGCTCCCCTAGCCTGCCACGGCTTGCGCGCCCACATGAAGAATTCGACATTGCCTGTGGGACCGGGCAAAACACTTGTCCTGAGGACGACGACCTCAAGGCCGGCTTCCAGCGCCTTGTCGCATACGGCCCGGATGGCGCGGCGCCTGTCCGACGCCTTGGTGACCACCCCGTGCTTGTCCAGCGCGGAGCGGCTCAGTTCGAACTGAGGCTTGATGAGCAGCAGCAGGTCCGCACCCTCTGCCGCTGCGGACGCGAGGGGCTCGATGACCAGCGTGAGCGAGATGAAGGACAGATCTCCCACCACGATGTCAGCGCCAGCGCCTGGAGACTCGGAGGTGAAGTCGCGCACGTTGAAGCCCTCGATAGCTGTGACGCGCGGATCGTCCGCGAGCATCGGCGCGAGTTGCCCGTGGCCCACATCCACAGAGGTCACGTGCGACGCCCCTGCCTCAAGCAGCACTTGGGTGAAACCCCCGGTCGAGGCGCCGGCGTCGTACGCACGTCGGCCCTCGACCGCGAGACCCAGGGGCGACAGCTCACTCAACGCGCCCACTAGTTTGTGCGCCGCACGAGAGACGTAGTGGTCGACGTCGCCCACGAGCGCGACGTGGTCGGCGTCGGAAACGTCCCGGCTGGGCTTGGACTCCACCGCGCCGTTGACCGCGATGACTCCCGCGGCAATCAGTTCTTGGGCATGCGAACGCGAACGTGCAAGGCCCCGCGCGGCGACCGTGCGGTCAAGCCGCATCGACGCGGCTGGCTAGGACTCCTCGCGCAGGCGCGAGGACAGGGAGTGCTGGATCTTGTCGAAGAACTCGGCCTGCTCCTCGAGGTCCTCGGGAACCTCGGAGACGGCCTCGAGTGCCTTCTCGACCTCCGGCGGGTAGTGCACCTCGCCCAGCGGCTTGCGGGTCTCTTCGAACTGGCTCATGTCACGAGGCTACCCCGAAGTGGGGAATGCTTCCAGCGTCGATGGTCACGCCCTTGTCGGCGGCGGCCCACGCTGCGGCGCTGGCGGCTCGCAACGCGTTGATGCCTTCGCCCTCGACAACCAGCCGACGCCCCTCGACCAATGCCGACGCCTCGCCCACGTACCAGGTCGAGTCCTGGAGGCGCGGCGTCGGGTGGGTCTCGGCGAGCGAGCGCAGATCGGCGCCGATAAACGCCGGACGCTCGTCGCGACGAGCGAGGATCGTGTCCGCCTCCGAAGAGACTCCTGTGAGCACCAAGAGCCCGGGCATGCCGGCTGCACGCGCGCCCTTGAGGTCGGTGTCGAGACGGTCGCCAATAGCCAGGGGGCGCACCGAGCCGAGCTTGGCGGCCGCGAGGTGGAACATCGTCGGTTCAGGCTTTCCCGCACTCGTTGGCTGCACGCCTGTCGCGTTGATCACAGTTCCCACAAGCGAACCATTACCAGGCGCGATACCGCGCTCATTGGGCAACGTGAGGTCCAGGTTGGACGCGAAGAACCGGGCGCCACCCTGCACTGCATAGGCGGCCTCTGCCAACTCGCGCCATGAGATCTCGGGGGTGAACCCCTGGGCCACCGCGTCTGGAGCGTCCTTCGCCGAGTCGACAAGCGTGAAGCCAAGCTCGCGCAGCGCCGTCCGCAGTCCCTTGCCGCCCACTGCCAGCACCGTCGCGCCTGGGTCCATATCTCCCGCCATGAGGCGCGCAACCGCCTGGGCGGCGGTGAGTACCTCATCGGACGCTGTCGGGATGCCGAGGTCGCTGAGGTGCCCGGCAACTTCCTCGGGCTCGCGACTCGCGTTGTTGGTGACAAAGACGATGCCCATGCCTGCGTCTCGCGCAGCCTGCAGCGCAGCCGGTGCCGTCGGGATCGCATTCGGACCTCGATAGGCAACTCCATCCAGGTCCACGAGGGCGGCGTCGAACGCCTCCTGCAACGGCCTGTCAGATCCCTTGAGCGACGATTCCGTCATCCCTACTTGTCCTCCGCGTCGTCTACATCATCGTCGTCGTCATCATCATCGTCATCGAAGTCGTCGGACTCATCGTCGTCCGCCTCCTCTGATTCATCGTCAACGTCGTCGTGGTCCGAGGCTTCGTCATCCTCGTCCTCAAGGTCGAAGACCACGACGAACTCGTCGTCGACATCCGCGTCCTCGTCCTCGTCGGCCGGCGCCTCCTCAAGGCCTGCGCGAACGCGCACCGCCTGCAGCGCCTCAGCAATACGCTGAGCCTGATCGGCGTCGGCGGGCTTGAGTCGCTCAAGGCCCAGCAGAGCGGCCTCGAACTGACCGAGGTCAGAGCGCGCTCCGGCCACGACCATCTGTAGCTCTACCTGCGACGACGCGGAGAGCCTCTCCGCCTCCGGCGAGGACGCGAGCTCGAGGGCTCGCTCGGGCCTGCCGAGGCCGCGCTCGCAGTCGGCAACGAGCGCAAGGTGCTCGTGCGAACCGTTCAGACGGGTCACGGTGCGGAACTCACGCAAAGCCTCCGCATATCGGCCTGTCGCATAAGCCGTCAGCGCCGCCGCCTCGCGGACAATGTCTACACGTCCGCCTCGCGCGGCCGCGACCTGGGCGTGCCGGTAAGCCAGCTCGGGGTCCTCATCGATGAGCCGGCCGGCCATCACCAGGTGACGCCCCACATCCTCGGCGTTGTCCTTGCTCAGGGTGCGGAGGCGGCCACGCGCCTCCTTGTCGAGATCTGCAGCCGCGACACCTTCTGGGATCTCGGGCGCGTCAAGACGCCCCATACCGCGGGCTGCAGCCGAGGTGTGAGCCCTCTCTTCACGCTCGGGGCGCTCCTCGCGGTCGTACCTGGGACGCCCGCCATCGCGGTCGCCGTACGAGCGACGCTCACCACCGTCACGGTTGCCATAGGGACGACGCTCACCACCGTCACGGTTGCCATAGGGACGACGCTCACCACCGTCGCGCTGGGGACGATCGCCATAGGAGCGACGCTCACCACCGTCACGGTCGCCGTACGAGCGACGCTCACCACCGTCGCGCTGGGGACGATCGCCATAGGAGCGACGCTCACCGCCATCGCGGTCACCGTACGAGCGACGCTCACCACCGTCGCGCTGCGGACGATCCCCATACGGACGACGCTCACCACCATCGCGGTGGCCATACGGACGACGCTCACCACCATCGCGGTGGCCATAAGGACGGCGCTCACCACCGTCCCGCTGGGGACGATCACCATACGAGCGACGCTCACCATCACGCTGCGGACGATCGCCATAGGAGCGACGCTCACCACCGTCCCGCTGGGGACGATCACCATACGAGCGACGCTCACCATCACGCTGGGGACGATCGCCATAGGAGCGACGCTCACCACTATCACGCTGGGGACGATCGCCATAGGAGCGACGCTCACCACCGTCACGGTTGCCATAGGGACGACGCTCACCACCGTCGCGCTGGGGACGATCGCCATAGGAGCGACGCTCACCACCATCGCGGTCGCCGTACGAGCGACGCTCACCACCGTCACGCTGGGGACGATCACCATACGGACGACGCTCACCACCATCCCGCTGGGGACGATCACCATACGAGCGACGCTCACCATCACGCTGGGCACGATCACCATACGAGCGACGCTCACCACCGTCCCGTTGGGGACGATCGCCATAGGAGCGACGCTCACCGCCATCACGAGAGCTGGAGCTTCGGTCATTCGAACGACCGTAGCCACCGCGGTCATCACGCCGGGGGCCTCGATACCCACGCTCGTCGCCATCTCGGGGGGCGCGTCCCTCACGTCGGTCGTCGACCACGATTCACATCCTTCTTGTCGCTGCAACACCATACGTGCCAGCGCGGGTACCTGTCTTGAGATATAGAGAAAAAGCGCGTAGGGGCCGCCCAAATGGGCGGCCCCTCGCTAAATGTTGTCCGGCAGCGTCCTACTCTCCCACACCATCTCCAGTGCAGTACCATCGGCGCTGAGAGGCTTAGCTTCCGGGTTCGGAATGGAGCCGGGCGTTTCCCTCTCGCTATGACTGCCGAAACTCTATGGAGTTAC
>QKAX01000026.1 GCA_003246255.1 Demequina lutea | reverse complement strand
CCGTCGGGGCCGCGCGGCGGCGGGGGCGCTGACGGTCGTGGCGGCCCACGCGCCCGCCTGCGCGGACGGCTCCCAGGGAAGGGCGCCCGATGCGGCATCGGCCAGGGGAACCCGCGGCGCTGCGCCGGGCACAAACCGTGTCTGTGCCGTCCACTGCACGCCGTCCCAGTACCGCTCCATGCCGATGGTGGCCGGGTCGGGCAGCCAGCCTGGCGGTGGCAGCCATGGCCGTGCCGGCTGTTGCGGCTCGCGGGGGAACGACATGGGGACCCTTCGGTACGCGGCGCGGGCCGCTTCACTCGAGCGTATCGATGGTGGCCCCGCAGTTCTAGGGGTGAACCGGTTGCATAGCTCGCGCGCTGAGGCGGGCGAGAGTGCCCGCTGCCCCTTTTCTTGGGGGCGCTGCGCGCCTAGGGTGAGGCTATGAGGGTAGCGGGGGAAAGCGCTCGTATTCGGGTGATTCTGGTCGAAGACCATCCGCTGATCGCGCGCGGCTTCGCCGAACTCATGCGCGGCAACGTCATCTCGGTGGTGGGAACGTACACGTCGATGGCGCACGTGCCGCTGGAGCGCAGCGGCGTCGATGTGGTGGTGCTCGACCTACGT
This sequence comes from Demequina lutea, assembly GCA_003246255.1. Classification (GTDB taxonomy): domain Bacteria; phylum Actinomycetota; class Actinomycetes; order Actinomycetales; family Demequinaceae; genus Demequina; species Demequina lutea_A. The sequence goes on along the minus strand of QKAX01000026.1, from coordinate 2,037 downwards.
CTCAACGATGGTTCGTCCCCCGCCCTGAACGTCGCCGCGGCGCTGCGGCGCGGGTCAAAGGTGCTGATCTACAGCGAGGCCGAGCGGGGGCATCGGGCCTGGTGCGCAAGCAGGAGCCCGCGGAGGCCCTCATCGCCGCTATCCGTGACGTCCACGAGGGGCGCGTGGCCATGAGCTTTGACCTTGCCGCGGCGCTCGAGGGAGACCGCGCCTTTACCGACGCCCACCTCACTGAGCGGGAGAAGCAGGTGCTGGGGCTGTACGCCACGGGCGCGACCGCCGCGGAGGTGGCGCACGTGTTGGGAATCGCGAGTCGCACGGTGGCTGTGTACGTGCAGCGCATCCGCCAGAAGTACACGGAGGTGGGCCGACACGCGCGAACCCGCACCGACCTCTACTTGCGTGCGCAAGAGGATCGGCTCGCCGAGGGGAACGGCCAGTGACGTTGCGGGCGCCGTACGGGGAGGGTCGTGCCGCGGTGCGGGCGACGCGCGCGCTGCTGGTGACCTCTACTGCCACGCTGGGCCTGTACACGGTGATCTACGCCGCCGAGGTGCTCGCGCAGAGCCGGCAACTCTGGGCGCCGTACGCGGTAGGGCTCGCCGTGCTCGCGATCGTGCTGCCGCTCACGTACCTCGCCGCGACCTTCGTGTTCCCCCTCACTCACGTGTTGGCCGTGGCGCGCGTGGCGTCCATTGCTGTGGTGGCCGCTGAGTTCGCGTGGCCCCTCGCGCAGCGGCCAGCCGTGTTGATCAGTAGCGCCGTGCCGTGGCCGCATCTGTTTGCCCCCTTCACTCTCATGGTGGCGGCCGCCGCCATCAGGCCGCGTTCCATCGTGTTCGTGGCGGCAGCGCAGGCCCTCGCAGCCATCCCGATGATCCTGGCGGCGCGCGAGCAGGTCACCGGGCTCGTGATCGTGGAGATCGTGGGCGCGTGGGGGCCGGCGCTGCTGTTCACGGCCTTCGTCTTTGGGTTGCTCTCGCACGCGCAGCGCGTAGACGATGCCGCCAATCGCGCGCGGGCAGCGGCCCTCGCCGCCGTGGAGGAGCAGGCGATCGCTGACGAGGCCGCGGCCGTCAACGCGCGCATTCACGACGACGTGCTCGCCGTGCTTGCCTCGATTCACCGGGATCCTGGGCGCACCCCGGCCGCCGACGTACGCGCCGCGCTGCGCAGCATCGCCGCGCTCGACGCGGTGCCGGACCAGGCGGCGGGCGTCGAGGCGCCCCAGACCTTTGTCGCTGACCTGTTCCTCGACGCGGAGTCGCTCGTGCCTCAGGTGGTGCTGAATGCCACGGGTGAGAGGTCGAGGCCGCTGCCTGCTGACGTGGCCCGCATGGTGAAGGACGTGATGCGGGAGGCCCTGCTCAACGTCGCCAAGCACGCGGGGGCGATGGCGCCTGCAACCCTCTCGGTGCTGCTGCGTGACGACCGCGTCCACGTGGTGCTGATCGATAGGGGGCAGGGATTCGACCCCAAGGCCGTGGGTGTTGACAGGATGGGAGTGTCCACCAGCATCATCGCCAGGGCGCGACTGATTCCCGGTGCGCTCGCGACTGTGCAGTCAAGCAAGGGTCACGGCACCGTGGTCGAGGTGGAGTGGGCGGACCAACGATGACCGGCCACGACTCCACGCGCTCCCCGCTGCTGGGCATCCGCCCGCTCTGGGCCATCGCCGGCATGGCCATTCTGCTGACCATCACCGCCGCACAGCTGTGGGCCTCGCGCACCCTCGTGACCCATCTCGAGTGGAGCGTCGCCGCCTACGTGGTCTTTGTGGCGGTCTCGGTGCTGGCAGTCCAGCCGGCGCCGGATCCCTACCCCCTGCGCCGCGCCGCCCTCATGGCGGCGGCGCTGGGTGCCGCCTCGGCCCTTGTGACCGCCAACTACGCCACCGACGACCCTGGCCTCGCGAGCTGGCCGGGCGGCGCGTCGGGCACTGTGTTCGTGATCCTCGCCATGCGCGGTCGAGTCGACGTTGCGTGGTGGGGCCTGGTGCTCACCAACGCGCCCACCTTTGTGTGGAGCGCCGCCGTT
>QKAX01000033.1 GCA_003246255.1 Demequina lutea | reverse complement strand
ACAGCGCGGTGTTGCCCTCGGCCGAGGGGAGGGGGCCGATGACCGCTTTCACGTCGGGGTCTGACGAGAGCTGCTGAGTGAGGGAGACCAGCGCCGCGGGCACCAGCGTGGGGTCGGTGAGCGCCGCCGCAGGGAAGGCGCCGGCCGCGCCCAAGTCCGCGACCACCACGAGGGGTCCGTTGACGCCCGCGCCGAAGCCCTCGCTCAGCAGGTCGTAGGCGACCCGCGTGGGCGAGCCGTCCGGGTCGTTGCCCTGATCGGCATTGCCGAGTCGGATGTCGAGCGCCGGCACCGCGAGCGTGCCCAGAATGATCACGGCGGCGAGCGACGCGACGAGCGGCCGACGCTCGACCAGGCGGGCGAAGCGGCCCTGGACCACGGCATCGGGAGCGATCGCGCCGTGCGTGGCCAGAGCGGTGCGCTCGCGGCGGTTGAGCACGCGGTCGCCGTAGAGAGTGAGCAGCGCCGGCACCAGGGTGATCGAGGCGGCCACGGAGAATGCGACCGTGATGACGGCCGTGATGGCCATGCCGGTGAGGAAGCTGATGCGCGGCACGAGCATGCCGAGCAGCGCGATCGCTACGGTGATGCCGGCGAACACGACCGCGCGGCCCGAGGTGCCCATGGCGGCCACGATCGACTCGCGCAGATCGCGGCCCGCCTTGAGGCCCAGCCGGTGACGGTTCACGATGAACAGTGCGTAGTCGATGCCGATGCCGAGCCCCAGCAGCACCGCCAAGATCGAGGCCGACGTGGTGATGGGCCCGAAGGTGGTGACGAGTCCAAGTGTGCCGAGCGTGCCCGTCACGGCGACGACGGCAGAGATCAGCGGCACGGTCGCGGCGCGGCCGGATCCGAATGCGAGCACGAGGATCAGGCCTGCGATGGCGAGGCCGACGAGTTCGCCGATGCCCACCTCGGGCTCACTCAGGCGTGAGGCGGGGTAGCCGCCGTGGCCAACGGTAAGGCCTTCGGTGTCGCCCAGTTCGGTCGCGATGTCCGCGACCGTCTCGATGTCCGCGATGGGCAGGTTGTAGGCATCGCGGTCGTAGGTCACGGTGACGTACCCGACCGTGCCGTCGGCGCTCAGTTGAGCTGAGCCGTCACTGCTGAGCGGGCTCACGATGCTCGCTACGGAGGGGACCACGGCGATCTGGTCGAGCGCCGTCGAGATCTCGTTGGCGTGGATGAGGAGCGTGCCCTCATCGGCGCGGATGACCAGCGTGTCGCTGTCGCCGGCGGAGGAGGGGAAGCGCTCGTCCATGAGCGAGTAGGCGGAGTTGGAGTCGGTGCCTGGCAGCGAGAAGGTGTCGCGGAAGTCAGGCCCGGCGGCTTGCGAGGCGATGGTCAGTCCGGCGACGGCGGCGATCCACACGATCAGGACGATCAGTGGTCGCGCCGTGGCGAGGCGGGCGAGCGGCTTCATGGGGGGCCTTTCGGTTTGACTAAACGATCGGTAAGATGGGGGCAGGGCCGATCGTGGCATGTTTACCGAACGTTCGTCAAGTAAACGTCGAGTGACGCGTCGTGCCCGTGCATGCTGGGGGCGATGAGAGGATGACTGCATGACGATCGAGGCCGAGCCGAAGGCGCCGCGGACTGACACGCGCAAGCGCATCCTCAAGACGGCTGCCTCCCTGTTCGCGACGCATGGCTACGCCGGCACGTCGATCCGCGATCTATCGCAGGAACTGGGCCTCACCAAGGCGGCGCTGTACTACCACTTCACGTCCAAGGAGGACATCCTCGCGGAGCTCATCGAGCAGCCGGTCTTGGCTATTCGAGGAGTCATGGAACAGGAGTGGGACCTCACGTCATCGGAGCAGCGCGGGCTTTTTGTCGAGGCTGTGCTGCGCGCGATGTCGACGTGCGACCGCGAGGTGGTCGCGGTGTTTAAGGACCCGACGGTGGCCCCGCTCATCGACCAGTCAGTGGCCATGACGGGCGTCACCACGCAGCTCGCCGTGCGCCTGGCGATGGGGCTGAGCGGCGTCGACGACCCGGCCGACGTGGAGCCACGCCATCTGGTGCGAGCCATCGCAGCCGTCGGTGCCGGTTATGAGGCCGCCAATGGCTGGCGCGTGGTCTACCCCGAGTGCGAGACCTTCTCCGACATGGACCTCAAGGCGATCTCCGGCTATGTGACCGCCGTGCTCGACGCCGAAAGCCCCGACCCTGAGGTCGAGGCCCGTTCCTAGTCGGCCTCCGGCCGCTGCGCCCGCCTCCGCGCGGCCAGGGCCTCGCGCCACGGCGCCACGACCACGCCGTCGGCGGCCCAATCCCGGCGCGCGGCGCGACGAGTGACGACGATGCCAATGATCCCCACGATCCACGGCACCACGAGCGACACGAACGCGAGCCTGTACGCGTCCAGATCGTAGGTGCCGCCCGGTGCGGCCCACTCGAGCACGAGTCCCACGAGGCCCACAGCCGCGATCGTGGATACGAAGCCGCCGGTGTTGACGATGCCGTTGGCGGCTCCCAACTTGCGTGGCTCCGCGAACGTGCGCGCGAAGTCGAGGCCCACGAGGGACACGGGGCCGCCCATGCCGATCACCGCGGCAAACACGATGAGCTCCCACAGGGGGCGCGGCGTGCTGGGGATGAGGATCACTGCCCACGCCACGGCGGCCACGCCGGAGAATGCCAGCACGATCCACGAGCGGCGGAGCGGGTGGCGCGCGGTGGCGGTGCCCACAAACGGGCTCACGGCAAACTTGGCGAGCGTCAGCACTGTGAGCAACAGGCTTGCCTCGGCGGTGCTGCGGCCCTGGCCCGAGACAAAGAACGGCACGCCCCACAGCAGCGCGAGCGTGTTCGCTGAGAACAGCGCCGTGAAGTGCGTCCAGAAGCCAAGCCACACCCCCGACCGCGACACCGTCCCGGCGCGAAAGCGCGAGGCGGGCGCGGCGTCGGGCGTCTCGAGGTCCTCCGCCCTGGGCGAGCGGACGGTGCCCGCCGCGATGGCCGCCACGGCGCCGACGCCGGCGAGGGTGAGGAACGTGGGCGACCAGCCCTGCGCGTGGAGCAGCCACGCGACGGGGATCGCGCTCGCGAGCTGGCCCACCTGGCCGATCTGCGCGGTGAGCTGCACCATCATCGGCGCCCTGCGCGGCGGGAACCACTGCGCCACGAGGCGGGAGGCGGTGATGAAGATGGGGGCGTCGCCGGCGCACGTCGTCGCTGAAGGCGAGCCACGCCTGCCCGGCCGCCATGAGCAGTGAGCCGGTGACAAGCATCGCGCGCGGGCCAAAGCGATCAAGGAGGCGGCCGGCCGGGGGCTGCAACGCTGCGTACATCGCGATCTGGGCGATCGACAGAGCGGCCAGGCCCGTCGCGCCCACGCCAAACCGATCCAGCGCCGCCACACCCGCGACGCCGAAGGCAGTGCGATGCACGATCGCGAGCAGGTAGGCGGCCGCGGCGGCGACGAAGACCCACGAGGCGCGTCGGGTGGCGGTGCGAGTCACTGCGCAAGAGTAAGGCCCGGGAGTGCGGGACTCCCGGGCCTTTGCGCCTCGCGTGCGGGGCGGTGGTGTGAACCGCGCGCTCGCGCGGAGGTCTACATCTCTTCGTGCTTGTTGGGGTCGCCGTCAAAGAGGCGGCCGTCGTCGCGCGTGAGGTCCGTGATGGCGTCCACCTCATCGTCGGTCAGCGAGAAGCCAAAGATGTCCAGGTTCTGGGCCTGGCGCGAGGGCGTCGCGGACTTGGGCAGGGGCACGGATCCGATCTGCGCGTGCCAGCGCAGCACCACCTGCGCGGGAGTCACGCCGTGTGCCGCGGCGGCGGCCGCGACGGCGGGCTGCTCGTACGCGGGGTTGCGCTTGCCGAGCGGGCTCCACGCCTCGGTGACGATGCCAAGGTGCTGGTGCTCCGCGCGCAGGTGCTCCTGCGCGAAGTACGGGTGCAGCTCCACCTGGTTGAGCACGGGGGTGACTCCCGTGTCGGCGACGACGTCGGCCAGGTGCTGGGCCGTGAAGTTTGAGACGCCGATGGATCGCGCGACTCCCTGCTCGCGCAGCTCCACCAGGCCGCGCCACGCGTCGCGGTACTTGCCGGTGAGGGGGTTGGGCCAGTGGATCAGCAGCACGTCAATCTGGTCGAGGCCAAGGCGCGCGGCGGACTCCTGGCCCGATGCGATCGCGCGCTCGGTGTCGTGGTGGCGGCCGGGAACCTTCGACTGCACGGTGATCTCGGAGCGATCCACGCCGGATTCGTGCAGGAAGTCGCGGATCGCCTTGCCCACGATGCCCTCGTTCTCGTAGTTCACGGCCGTGTCGATCAGGCGGTACCCGGCGTCAAGCGCGGACCGCACAGCGCGATAGCCCTCGTCTCCTTGGAGAGGGTAGGTGCCGAAGCCGATCGCCGGGAGCTCGTAGCCATCGTTCAGAGTCAGTGTGGGGATGCTCATGTTTTCGAGCCTACGACGATCGCCGCGCGCGCGTGAAGGTGACGCCTCAACAGTTGCTGTGGAGCAAGGAATAGCGCTCCGCCTGACAGCGTTTCACGGCTCAGATTCTTCGCAGATCATTGGAGGTTCCCATGTCCCGCATCACCGTCATCGGGGGCACCGGCTACGCCGGCGCGGCCATCGTGAACGAGGCAGTCGCGCGCGGTCACGAGGTCACCGCCGTCTCGCGCACCGAGCCTGCCCACCCCATCCCCGGCGTGGCGTACGTGCGCGGCTCCGCGCTCGACCCTGAGGTGCGCGCCCGCGCGTTCCACGACGCCGAGGCCGTCATCTCTGCCACCTCGCCGCGTGGCGACATGGCCACTCAGCACATCGAGCTGGCCGAGGCGCTCGCCTCCCGCGCTGGCGTGAGCGGCACGCGGCTTGTCATCGTGGGCGGCTTCTCATCGCTGCGCCCCGCCGCCGACGCCCCACGCTTTATCGAGGGCGACGTGCCCGAGCAGTACCGCACGGAGGCTGAGGCCAGTAACGCCGTGCTGGAGATGCTCAAGGCCGAGCCCGCCGAGCTCGACTGGACCTTTGTGAGCCCCGCCGCGACGTTTGGTGCGTTCGCGCCGGGCGAGACCACCGGCTTCTACCGGGTGGGCGGAGAGGTGGCCATCGTGGATTCAAACGGCGAGAGCTACATCTCTGCCGGAGACTTCGCGAAGGCCATCGTTGACGTGGTGGACCAGGGCACCCACCACCGCGAGCACATTTCCGTCGCCGCCTAGGCGACGCCCCAGCCGTCGAAGCCGGCGCGGTTTTCACGGACCGCGTCGGCTTCGTCGTGTCCGGAGCGAGCGCGGCGTCGAGCCTCGCCAGCGCCGATGCCAGCGCTCAGCGTTCGCGGTAGCGGCGCCACACCTCGCGCACGGTGGGCACGACTGTGCCCTCGGCCGCCATGAGCGCGCGCGTCTCGCGGCGGCTCGAGATCACACCCAGCACGCCGATCAGCCACGGCACGATGAGCGCCGCGAAGGCGATGCGGTACTCGCCCAGCGTGTAGGTGGTGGCGCCCGCGGGCGAGACGACCTGCAGCACCACCCCCACCAGCAGCAGACTGATGATCGAGGCCACAAAGCCGCCCATGTTCACAAAGCCGTTGGCGCTGCCAGCGCGGTGCTGCGCGGCAAAGGACCTGGCAAAGTCCATGCCGATGAGCGACATCGGGCCGCCGGCACCCACCACCGCCACGAACACGAGCAGCTGCCAGAACGGCCGCGGAGTGGTGGGGATGAGGATCGCGGCCCAGGCGAGCGCCGTCACCACGGCGGCCCCCAGCACAAGCCACGAGCGCCGCATCGGGTGGCGTGCGGTGAGGGCGCCGATCACGGGGCCGATGAGGATGTTTGAGATCACCATTGCGGTGAGCAGCGCGCTGGCCTCGGCCTCGGAGCGGCCCTGGCCCGTGGTGAAGTACGGCACGCCCCACAGCAGCGCGACGGTGTTCGCGGAGAATGGGCCCAGGAAGTGCGACCAGAACCCCAGCCTCACGCCGGGCGTGCGCCAGTGGGTCTTGAGGGCATCGGCGATGGAGAACGACGCGGCGGCCCGCTCGCGCTTGCCCAGCGTGGGCCGCAGCGGCACCCAGAACACCGAGACTGCCGCCACCAGGCCAAGGGCACCGAGGCCGCCGAAGGTAGGCGCCCAGCCTGCGTGATGCAGCACGAAGGCCACCGGGATGGCGGTGGCGAGCTGCCCCGCCTGGCCGATGAGGCCCGTCACCTGCACCATCACAGGCACGCGCCGGGGTGGGAAGTGTTGCGCGACCAGGCGCGTGACGGCGATGAAGATGGGGGCGTCTCCTGCGCCGATCAGTGCGCGCGCGACGAGGGCCCAGCCAAAGCTCGGCGCGAAGGCCATGAGCGCCTGGCCCGCGGCCATCACCAGCGAGCCGGCCACCATGACGTGCGCGGCGCCCCAGCGATCCAGCATCGTCCCGGCGGGCACCTGCATGGCCGCGTAGACGGCAATCTGCACCACCGCGAGCATCGCCAGCGCCGTGGCCTCGATGCCAAAGCGATCGGCGGCCTGCACGCCCGCGACGCCCAGCGCGGTGCGGTGCACCACGGCCACAAAGTAGGTGATCGAGGCGATGATGAAGATGGTCCACGCAGTGCGGCTCACTGCGGGGGTGGGGGCGTGCGTCACCGGGGGTCCTTGCCTGCGCGCGGGGGAGGGGGTCCCTTCAGACTATGCCCGACGCCGGGGTCTCCACGACCGACGGAGGGCCCGGGGACGTCTGGCCCGGGACATCGGGCGCGGAAGCGGGGACGATCACAAGAGCGACGAGTTTGCTTGCGGCCCGCGTCTTGGTGCCGATAAGCCGTAGAACGGGGAACTCACTGACGCAAGGTTGGCCAACGATGCCCAAGCACCCCACCGTGGTGGTCCTGACCCCAGGTTTGGGAGGGGACTACTTCGGCGATGTCCTCGCGGGATTGTCGCGGGAGATTGTCGCCGCGGACGGCCGCCTCATTGTGGTGGAGACGCTTCAAGAGCACGTGCGGCGCACGGAAGTCAGCATGGACGTGCCCTTCACGCTACCACTCGCGTTGGACCTCGCGAATGGTTTCATTTCCCTCACCAATGCGGTGGATGCGGAGTATCTGAAGGGACTGGACGCCACCGGCTTTCCCGTCGTGGTCCTCTCTGGCAGTCAGGAGACGCCGGATAGCGCGACCACCGTTCGGCCCGATAACGAAGCGGGCACCGTCGCTGCGGTGGAGCACCTCATCGGCCACGGTCACAGCCGGATCGGATTCCTGGGCAATTTGGCGCAGCGCGACATCCTGGACCGCCTCGACGCGTATCGCGACACACTGCGCGCTCACGGACTGACACCGGATCCGGATCTAGTCTTCGATGCGCCGGAGAACGGCGAGCCAGGCGGCGTCGTCGCTGCGCATCGGGTACTCGCCGGCGATGAGCGCCCTACCGCTCTCATGGTGGCAACGGATCGCAATGCGATCGGGCTTGTGCGTACCCTCGCCGACAACGGGCTGTCCGTGCCGCGCGATGTGGCTGTTGCGGCATTCGACAACATCGCTGCCGGGGCCCTCGGCTCGCCGGCGCTCACGAGCGTTGAGGCCAGCGCCGACGAGGTGGGCGCGCTCGCGGGCCGCCGCGTGCTGGAAAGGATGCGAGGAGCGGCCGTTCCGCTGGCGACGCCGCACGAGTCTCGTCTTGTCGTGAGGGAGTCCTGCGGGTGCAGGGTGGGTGCGGAGTACGAGCAGGGAGAGGTGCCCGCGTCTGATCCGGAAGTGTCGCGGCAGCGGCTGCTCGACATGCTGGAGGCTCTGCTACTGCGTGACCTGCGCACGGGTGACGAGGCCGCGGATCGCGCGAGCCGCGATACGGTCGTGGCGATCGTGGCACGGGTAGCGAGCATGCTCGCGCGCGGCGAGAGCGTCACGCCGGTGCAGATCCAGGAGTTGGTGGAGTCTTTGCGGAGCCTCAGCTGCCGTCCGGGCGCGCTCAGTGGCTTTGCCGATGCGCTTACGAGCCATTGGTCCGCCGCCGGTTCGGCCGACGCCGCAGTGGCCTCGGCGACGGCCGCACGCATTGCCGCGGCGGTGTGGAAGGTGCAAGCGGGCGCTTCCCTTCATCGGGCCGAGGCGACCGACCGCGCCATCGCCGAGCAGTACACGGTGGACGCGGGCCTGCTCGATACGGAGGGTGCCGATCCACGGGATCTCACGTGGCTCGCGGGCACGCATGTGAACGCTGGCGTGCTGGCTCTGTGGGATGGCGGGCCAGAGTCCGGTCGCCTGACCGTGGTGGGGGAGCACTGCACTGACGGCGGGCCGACGCTCGTCGGGACGACGCTTCGCACGGAGGCCTTCCCGCCGGCTCAGCTGGTGGAGCGGGCCACCGGCATCAACCGTGAGATGTGCGTCGTGGTGCCGGTGCACACGCGCGAGCGGGAATGGGGGGTCCTCGCCCTGGTCGCTCCGTTTGAGACCACCTCGGCTCGCGAAACCTACCGGCACTGGGCTGCGCTGTTGTGCGCTGCGCTGGAGTCGCAGCGGCGCGAGGACGAGGTGCGCAGGAGCGCGCTGTTCGATGCCCTCACGGGCCTGCCGAACCGTCGGCTCTTTGTGCGCCAGCTGGACCAAGCTCTCGCGCGCAGGAAGCGAGACGGAACGCCCTTCGCCGTGCTGTTCATGGACCTGGACGGTTTCAAGCTCATCAACGACTCGCTTGGCCACCAGATGGGTGACAAGGTGCTCATGGCGGTGGGTGCCGCGATCGACGCCCAAGTGCGTGCGGTGGACACCGCCGCGCGGTTTGGTGGCGACGAGTTTGTCATCTTGCTGGCGGACACCGATGGCACTCACGCTCTCGGTGCCGCCTCGCGTATCCAGGCCGCGCTGGAGAGTGTGCGCGAGATCGACGGACGCGAGGTGGTGACGCGAGCCAGCATCGGCGTGGCATCGAGCGCGGTCGACTACGTGACGGCCGAGGATGTGCTGCGCGATGCGGAGTTCGCGATGTACCGCGCAAAGGCGGCCGAGCCGGGGTCTGTCGCCTTCTTTGACGAGTCGATGCGCGAACGTGCCGTCGAGTGGGCGTCCCTCGCGACCGACGTGCTGACGCGCGCCACCGCGCACGAGCTCAAGTCGCACCGCTAGCATCGGCGTGGCGCACGGCGGCTGACGTCTGAGCGCATGCGACGGCAATGGGAGTGGAAGCGATGCAGGGATTCATGAAAGGCGTCAATCTGGGCGGCTGGCTGTCGCAGTACGCGGCCTACGACCACGAGCACTTCCGCAGCTTCATCACGCGCGCGGACATTGAGCGGATCGCGTCGTGGGGCCTCGACCACGTGAGGCTGCCCGTGGACTACCCCGTGCTCGAGTCCGACGCCGCGCCCGGCGTGCCGAACGAGGAGGGCTACGCGTACATCGACCAGTGCCTCGGGTGGTGCGCCGACGCGGGGCTCGCGGTCATTCTGGATGTGCACGAGGCGCCGGGCTTCACGTTCCGCAATGACCTCGAGGAGGGCGACGCCGCGGCCAACACGCTATTTGCTGACCCGGCCGTGCAGGATCGCTTCGTGACCCTGTGGCGCACCATCGTGCGGCGCTATCAGGACGCTCCCGTGCCCCTCATCTTTGAGCTGCTCAATGAGGTGACCCTGCCGGACAACGGCCCGTGGAACGCGCTGGCCGCGCGCACCGTGGAGGCGATTCACGAGGAGGCGCCGCAGGCGACGGTGATGATCGGCGGCACGCACAACAACGCGGTGAGCGGCCTCGCTGGCCTCGTGGAGATCGACGACCCGCGCGTGGTGTACACGTTCCACACGTACGAGCCGCTGTACTTCACGCACCAAAACGCGCCGTGGGCGGCCGGGCCGCGCGAATGGGGCGGCTCGCCGTCGTACCCAGGCTATCTGGATGGCCTGGGCGAGTGGCTCGCCGCCAACCCGCAGCACAACCAGTTTGGCGACGAGCAGACCGAGCGGCGCATGGACCGCGAACTGCTGGCCGACGTCGTGGCGCCCGCCGTGGTCTTCTCCCGACGCACGGGCCGCGAGGTCTACTGCGGCGAGTTCGGCGTGGCGGACTGGGTGGACCCCGCGAGCCGACGCGCGTGGCTGGGCGACTTCTTGAGCCTGCTGCGCGAGCACGGCATCGGCTTTGGGCTGTGGACGTACAAGGCCATGGACTTTGGCATCGTGGGCCTCGACGGTCAGGTGCGAGACCCGGAGTACTTGGCGATTCTGCGCGGGGAGTAGGCGGGGCGGTGACGCCCGGCTAGACGACCCGCAGTGGCGTCGGAGGCGTCGGCCGCGCGCGACCTCGAGCGTCGCCTTTGCGGTCGCGGCGCAGTCCGCGGCCGTCGCTGAGCAGCGCGGTGAGCCTGTCGCCCTCGGGCAGCAGGCCGCCAAAGAAGGCCTCGGTGGCGGCGACCGATGCGGGGGCGCTGTCCAGCGGTAGGGCGAGGGACAGCACGGTGGAGCCGATGCCGTAGTGGTCCAGGGCGTGGTCGCTCGCGATCCACACCGCGCCCTGGGGGCGCTGCTCCACGCGGCCGATGGCCTGCCCGTGGAGGTGGACCTCGATGGCGTCGCTAGTCATCGAGCGTCCACGTGAGCCGCAGGCCCAGCTGCGCGAGCACGTCGAACAGCCGTGCGTCGATGATCTTGGGCTTGCCCGTCTCGAGCTCGGAGAGCCAGCGCGGCGTGACGCCCAGGCGCTCGGCGAGGGCCTCTTGCGACAGTCCCAGGTCGCGGCGCGCGTGGCGCACAGCGCGGCCAAGGTCAGCGGGGCTGCGGAGC
>QKAX01000183.1 GCA_003246255.1 Demequina lutea | reverse complement strand
TCCATCGACGAGGTGCTCGAGCTGCTCACTCCCCAAGCCTGAATACCCCACGCGCAAGGAAGGACGACCACGTCGTGAAAGCCCTGAAGTTTTATACCCCGGAAGACGTCCGCATCGAGGACGTCCCGGAGCCGGAGGTTGGCCCCGGTGAGGTGAAGATCCGCGTGCGGAACACCTCCACGTGTGGAACCGACGTGAAGATCTTCTACAACGGCCACCAGAACCTCACGCCCCCGCGCACCATCGGCCACGAGATCGCCGGCGAGATCGTCGCGATCGGCGAGGGCGTCGAGGGCTGGGAGATCGGCGCTCGCGTGCAGGTCATCGCGGCCGTGCCGTGTGGCGACTGCTACGAGTGCTCGCGCGGCTGGATGGAGGTCTGCCAGAACCAGACGTCCATGGGCTACCAGTACGACGGCGGCTTTGCCGAGTACATGATCGTGCCCCGCGAGGTCATGAAGGTGGACGGCCTCAACCGCATCCCCGAGGGCGTCGGCTTTGACGAGGCCTCTGCCGCCGAGCCGCTGGCCTGCGCCATCAACGCGCAGCGCATACTGGGCATCGAAGAGGGCGACACCGTGGTGGTGTTTGGCGCCGGTGCCCGTGCCAACGGCGCGGCCCGCATCTTCCTCATCGACGTCAACGACGAGCGCCTCAAGATGACGGCCGACGCGGTTCACCCCGACGAGGTCATCAACGGTGCCACCGTGGACGTGGTGGAGAAGGTCAAGGAGCTCACCGACGGCCGGGGCGCCGACGCGATCATCACCGCCACTGCGGCGAACATCGCGCAGGAGCAGGCCATCTCCATGGCGGCGCGCAACGGCAAGATCTCGTTCTTTGGTGGACTGCCCAAGACCAACCCCACCATCACGTGCGATTCCAACTTGGTGCACTACCGCCAGCTGCGCATCTTTGGTGCGAACGGCTCGGCTCCGCACCACAACAAGGCTGCTCTTGAGATGATCGCCTCCGGCAAGGTGCCGGTGAAGGACCTGATCACGGAGCACATCAAGCTCGAGAACGTGCTGGATGCATTCGACATCGTCAAGCGCGGCGCCGCCATCAAGGTGACGGTCGAGCCCTAAGCCCCGTGGCTTAGATAGGGGAGTGTCTGGTGTACGCCGCGGAACGACATGAAGCCATCCTGGTGCGGGCGCGCTCGCAGGGGCGCGTGGAGGTCGGCGCGCTCGCCGAGGAGCTGGGCGTCACTGTCGAGACTGTACGTCGCGACCTGACGGCGCTTGAGCGGCTTGGCGCCGTGCGTCGCGTACACGGCGGCGCTCTCCCCGTGGAGAGGCTCACCCTCGAGCCCACGCTCGCCACCCGCGAGGCTCAGCAGTCCGAGCAGAAGAAGCGCATCGCCGAGCGCGCCGTGCAGGAGATCCCTCACGGCGCCTCGGTGCTGCTCGACTCGGGCACCACCACCGTGGCGGTGGCTTCTCTTCTTCCCCCCGACAAGGAACTGACAGTCGTGACGAACTCGATCGCCATCGCGGCCTCGCTGGCCGATCGATCAGGCATTGAGCTGATGATGCTCGGCGGCCGGATTCGCTACCGCACCGGCGCCGCAGTCGGAACGTGGACCACCAATGCGCTGCGCGAGGTCTATACAGACGTCGCCTTCCTTGGCACCAATGGCTTCAGCGTCGACCGTGGCTTCACCACACCCGACCAGGCAGAGGCGGTGGCCAAGCGCGCCAACCAAGGCCGGCCAGGTGCACCTGCACCGGTTTGCCAACACCGACGAGGCGGCGATGCTCATCACTGACGCGGCGCTCGATGATGACACCGCCGAGGACTTTGATGCCGCAGGCGTGGAGGTGGTGCGCGCATGATCGTGACCCTGACCCCTAACCCGAGTCTTGACCGCACCATCGCCGTGGGAGCCCTTCGCGTGGGCGAGGTGCACCGCGCTGTGGGTGGGCGCGTGGATCCGGGCGGTAAGGGAGTGAACGTCTCCCGTGCGCTCACCGCCAACGAGCGCGAGAGTGTGGCGATCCTGCCCGGAGCGGGGGCCGCCGCGGTCCAGTTTGGCGTGCTGCTCGACGAGGCCGCCGTGCCGCACGACATCATCTCGCTCGCCGATGCCATCCGCACCAACATCACGCTGGTAGAAGACGACGGCACCACCACCAAGATCAACGAGCAGGGCCGCGAGTCGACCGCAGAGGACGCCGCGGTCATGCTCGACCAGGTCGAGGCGCGCATCGATGGCGCGGCGTGGGTGGTGGGGTGCGGAAGCCTTCCCCCCGGCATCGACGGCTCGCTCTACGTGGGGCTCATCGAGCGCGCGCGTCGCCATGGCGTGCGCGTGGCGATCGATACCTCGGGCGAGGCGCTCGGCGATGCGGTGGCATGCCGCCCCGACCTCATCAAGCCCAACCTCGAGGAGCTCGAGGAGCTCGTGGGCCAGTCGCTCCCCACTCTGGGCGATGTGCTCGAGGCCGCGCGCAGGCTGATCGCGGGCGGCGTGGGCGCCGTCGTGGTGAGCCTCGGTGAGCATGGAGCGATAGGAGTCGACGAGCATCAGGCGGTGCACGCGATCGCCACGGTCGACAAGCCGCTCTCCACCGTGGGAGCTGGCGATTGCCTCCTTGCCGGCTATCTCGCCGCCATCGAGGCAGGCGCCTCCCTGGCCGATGCTGTGATCTCCGGCGTCCGCTGGGGTGCGGCGGCCGTGTGCCTCCCCGGCTCCCGCGTTCCCGGCCCGGCCGATGTAGCAGCGGTGAACGCGACCCTCTCGGCGGAGCTTCCGCTCCACCTGCAACTGTCTGACAACCCGGCCCTCGTTGGCCCCTCACACGAAGGATGACCCCATGACCACTCGCACTGTCGCAATCGGTTCGTCGGTTGGCCTGCACGCTCGCCCCGCGGCGATCTTTGTCCAGGCCGTGAACGACGCGGGCGTGCCCGTGACCATCTCCAAGCCTGGCGGCACCCCGTCGCCCGCCAACTCGATGCTCGCCATCATGTCGCTCGGTGCCAAGCACGGCGACATGGTGGAGCTAGGTTGCGATGCCCCGAACGCCGACGCGGTGCTCGCGGGCCTTGTCGCGCTCCTTGAGCGCGACCTCGACGCCGAGTAGTCGCCGTATGGGGACCGTTGTACAGGGGATCGGAGTCAGCGCGGGGGCAGCGTACGCGCCGGTAGTGATCGTGGGCGATCGGGTGCTCCCGCCCGCCGACGAGCAGGTGCTCGCGCACGATGTGGCGGCAGACCGCATCCGGGACGCCTTCGCCGAGGTGGCGACTGAGATCGACGGGAGGGCCGAGCTCGCCAGCGATGGCGCGGCTCCCATCCTGAAGGCCACGGCCATGCTCGCGCGCGACCCTGGCCTGATCGAGGGCGCGATCGCGCACGCGGAGTCGTACGGCCCCGCGACCGCGATTGAGCGTGCCACTCAGGGCTATGTGGACAAGTTCATCGAGCTGGGCGGGTACTTCGCCGAGCGCGCGACGGACCTCAAGGACGTGGGCGCTCGTGCAGTGGCCGCGGTGCTCGGCGAGCCAGCTCCCGGCGTGCCGACGCTCGACGGCGAGTGCGTGCTCGTGGCGCGTGACCTCGCGCCCTCCGAGACCGCGACGCTCGACCGCACCAAGGTGGTGGGCATCGTGACGGAGGAGGGCGGTCGCACGAGCCACACCGCGATTCTTGCCGCGCAGATGGCAATTCCCGCCGCGGTGAAGGTCTCCGGATGCCTGGAGTTTGCCGAGGGCACGATGGTGCTGGTGGACGGCGACACGGGCCAGGTGCACGTGGAGCCCGAGGGCGAACTTGTCGCGCAGCTGCAGCAGCGCGCGGCGCGCCGCACGGCGGCCCTCGAGGGGAGCACGGGTCCCGGTGCCACCAAGGATGGCAAGCGCGTCGCGCTGCTAGCGAATATCGGCGGCATTGCCGATGCCGAGAAGGCGGGCGCCGCCGATGTGGAGGGCGTGGGCCTGTTCCGCACGGAGTTTGTCTTTCTGAACTCCAAGGAGGCCCCCACGGTCGAGGAGCAGGCGGAGATCTACCGCAAGGTGTTTGCGCCGTTCGGCGACCGCCGCGTGGTGGTTCGCACGCTTGACGCGGGCGCCGACAAGCCGCTCGCGTTCGCGGATCTCGGTCGCGAGGAGAACCCGGCGCTGGGGCGTCGTGGCCTGCGGCTGTCCGCCGAGCGCCCCGACCTGCTCGACTCGCAGCTCGAGGCGCTCGCCATCGCGGCGCATGACACGGGCGCCGATGTGCGCGTCATGGCGCCCATGGTGGCGCTCGTGGAGGAGGCCGCATGGTTTGCACGCCGCGTCCGCGAGAACGGCCTCAAGAAGGTGGGCATCATGATCGAGGTCCCGGGCGCGGCGTTGCGCGCGGGTCACGTCATGGAGGAGGTGGACTTCGGCTCGCTGGGAACCAACGACCTGGCGCAGTACACGATGGCCGCCGACCGCATGCAGGGCGAGCTCGCCGATCTGCTGGACCCGTGGCAGCCTGCGCTGCTTGACCTCATCGGCGCCGCGTGCGACGGTGCGGCCAAGAACGGCAAGCCCATGGGCGTGTGTGGGGAGTCCGGCGGCGATCCGCTGCTGGCCCTCGTGTTGACGGGTCTGGGTGTCTCCAGCCTGTCGATGGCGCCGTCAAAGGTGCCTATGGTCCGCTTCTCGCTGTCGCAGCACTCCTTCGCCGACTGCCAACGGCTCGCTGCGCTTGCCCGCGGTGCTCGCACCGCACACGAAGCCAGGGAAGCGGTGTTGAACGCCGTCGCGCCCTCCGTCGCGGCGGTCTTGTAGCCGGGCAGGGAACCCCGCGCTGCAGGGGCGCGCGGGGTTCCCTGCTCTTTTTCATTTCCTCACGCGGTGAGCCTCCCGTAGCCTGGTGGCGTGAGCATTGAGGAATCACGCCGGCCACTCACCGCCGAGTTGCTGGCTGCGCTGGTAGGCGGCCGCGCCGCGCTGACCGCCATTGCGGTGACGCAGGACTCGCCCTCGACCAACACCGAGTTGCTCACGGCCCTCGCGGCCGATCCGCAGCAGTGGCCCCACATGAGCGCGTTCGTAGCCGATCACCAGACGGAGGGACGCGGCCGCGCGGGTCGCGTGTGGCAGACGCCCGCCGGCGCTGCTATCACCGTGAGCTTTGTGTTGCGCCCGGACATGCCGGAGGACAAATGGGGCCTCGTGCCGCTTGCCGCCGGGCTGGCGGTGGTGCACACGCTGCGTTCCGACGGCGTGGACGCGTGGCTCAAGTGGCCCAACGACGTGGTGGTGCCCGTCGATGGGCCCGAGGTGCCCGGTTGGGCCGGCCTGCGTAAGGTGGCGGGCATTCTGTGCGAGCGCAGGGCCGACGCCGTGGTGGCCGGGGTGGGTATCAACGTGTCGCAACGGGCTGAGGAGCTTCCAGTTCCGCATGCGACGTCCCTCGCGCTACTCGGTGCACGCAATCTTGACCGCTACGCGTTGCTGGAGGCGCTGGCGGATGCGATTGGCTACACGCTGGGGGATGCCGAGACAAGCGCCGAGGCGTTCCTGGCGGCCGTCGAGGCGGTGACGGCGACCATCGGCATGGACGTGGTGGTGGAGCGGCCTGGTCAACCGCCGCTCACGGGCGTGGCCACGGGCATCGCGCCCGACGGCGCTCTCA
This sequence comes from Demequina lutea, assembly GCA_003246255.1. Classification (GTDB taxonomy): domain Bacteria; phylum Actinomycetota; class Actinomycetes; order Actinomycetales; family Demequinaceae; genus Demequina; species Demequina lutea_A. Next base: position 5,658 of record QKAX01000183.1, on the reverse strand, counting down.
AGGTGCGCACCTCGCGGGGCGAGACGGTGACGGTGATCGCGGGGGATGTGCGCGTGCGCGTCGCGCAGGGCGGCCCGACCTCCTAGCGTCGCGCCGCCTCGGCACCGTTGGTTATGCGACGGGTGCCACCAGCTCGGGCTCGTTATTGCGCACGTTGCCCACGGCCTTGCCTACCTCGTGCCACAGCAGGTCGGGGGCGTCGGCCGCCACCGCGGCAAAGAGATCGTCCTTGCCTGAATGTGGGTCGAGCCATGCGCGCCAGTTGTCCTCGGTGAACATGACGGGCTGACGGTCGTGAATGTCGGCCATGGCCCCCCTGGCGGCCGTGGTGACGATGCAGCACGTGATGAGCCATTCGTCGGCCGGGGACGGCCTCCACGCCTCCAGCAGGCCGCCAAAGGCGAGCGGGGCGTCGTCGGCGGGGTGGATGTAGAAGGGCGTCTTGCCGTCCGCGTGCTTCTGCCATTCGAAGTAGCCGTTGGCGGGCACGATGCAGCGGCGCTTGGCGAAGGCGCTGCGGAACGACGGCTTCTCTGCGATGGTCTCGACGCGCGCGTTAATCATGCGGCTGCCGATGGACGGGTCCTTGGCCCAGGTGGGCACCAGTCCCCAGCGGGCGAGGTCAAGCGACGGGGCGCCCTCGCGCGCGCGAATCACGCGCACTGTCTGCATGGGTGCGACGTTGTACGAGGGCGGCAAGAGCCGCTCGTCGTCCGCCGCCATGGCGATGGAGAACGCGTCGGCGAGCTCCTGTTCCGTCAAGAAATCCGCATATCGTCCACACACCCCTCCATTGTGCGCTGTTGTGACAAATGCCACCCGGCGAATATGCTCGGCGACCCTTTCAGGGGTGTCGCGAGGGTGTGGCGCGCTGTCCCGCGCCTCGCCTCGCCGTGGAGCGAGCATCGGGCCTGGCAAACCGGCCGATGGGCCGCCCGCCGAGGGCGCTGGAACCGCCGTTGTGAGGGTCTTCACATCGGCCTCGAAACGGGCGTGGCGCGAGGCGGTGCCCTTGGCGCGCGGCGCAGCCGGTGTCATCGTTGACGCATCGGGCAGCAGGAAGCAGTTATCCCATGGAAGGGAACCACACCCCATGTCTGTCCACATTGCGTCGGTAGCCCCGGCGGGTGCGGCACCCGTCGCCCGCAGAGCGCTTGCCACCGCCATCAGCTTTGTCGTGATCTACGGCGTGACGTTCGCGTTCTTCGCCCCGCCCGCAACGGCGCTCGCCGCCTCGGGAACGTCGGGCTTCAGCGCCGCGAACTCGTCGTTCGCCTTGCTGCTGCTTGCGGCGCTCACCGTCACGTTTGGCGCCACGATCTTTGGTTACACGGTGGGATGGCGCGTCCAGTCCGACATGCGCCGCCGCGGCACGAGCGAGGCGCGCGCCATCTACGAGTTTGCGATGCTCGGGGCGATTCTGTCGCTCTCCACCGCCGGGCTCTACCTCGCGCTGATGTCGATGAGCGCCCCCCTCACAGTTTCCGAGCTGGGCGCGGCGGCCCTTGCCCTGGTGGTTCCCGGCATGGCCGCCGCGCTCTTTACCTTGCCCGTGGTGGACCACGTGGCAGCCAAGAACAGGGAGATGATCGCCACGTCGCTCAGTGCGCTCGTGGTGATTGTGCTGACGAACTACCTGATCGCCAGCTCGCTCCCTTCGCTAGCCGATCTGCCTAGGCTCATGGGGTTCTAGGCGGACCAACCCCGTTGGACCAACCGCCCGAAGGTCCAAAGGGGCTCCTCCCCGGCGGCGGTCACTTTGCCCGAGGTGACCGTCGCCGGTCTTTTTGTGTGGGGCGCCGCGCGGGGCGTGCACGTAGTGTGGCGCCATGAGCATGCCCGATGTCCCCTCGGCGCGATCCGCCTTCCAGTCCATGCGCGGCCGCGACCCGGAGCAGGAACACCGTGGCGCGACTCCGCTGGAGCTGCTGTTCGATCTCACCTTTGTGGTGGCCTTCTCGCTGGCCGGCAATCAGGCGGCGCACTTGGTCGCGGCCGGCCACATTGCCGAGGCCCTGGTCGGCTTCTCTTTTGTGGTGTTCGCCGTGTGCTGGGCGTGGATTAACTTCACGTGGTTCGCCTCGGCCTTTGACACTGACGACTGGTTCTTCCGCGCCATCACCATGGTGCAGATGGTGGGCGTGCTGGTGCTTGCGTTGGGCATCGCGCCGGTGTTCCTCTCCATTGAGGAGGGTCACCACCTTGACAACAGGGTGCTGGTGGCCGGGTACATCGTGATGCGCATCGGCATGGTGGCGCAGTGGCTGCGGCTCGCGATCCAGGATCCGGAGCATCGGCGCACCGCGCTGCTGTATGCGGCGGCGACCGGAGTCGCCCAGGTGGGGTGGGCCGCCCTGGCCATCGCGTCGGTGCCGTGGTCAGTGCTCATCCCCAGCTTTGTGGTGCTCTACGCGATCGAGCTGGGCGGGCCGCTGTTTGCGGAGCGCACGGGCGGCGGCACGCCGTGGCATCCGCACCACGTGGCCGAGCGCTATGGGCTGCTGCTCATCATCACGCTGGGCGAGGGAATCCTGGGCACGGTGACGGCAGTGGCGGCGCTCGTGTCACGCGTGGGCTGGTCCGTGGAGTCCGTGCTGGTGGTGGTCGCCGGGACGGGGCTCACGTTTGGTCTGTGGTGGATCTACTTCTTGGTGCCGGCCGCGCCAGTGCTCGCGGAGCAGCGCACGCGCGCATGGGTGTGGGGCTACGGGCACATCGCACTGTTTGGTGCGGTGGCCGCGATGGGCGTGGGGCTGCACGTGGCCGCGTACGTGATCGAGGGGGAGTCCGAGCTGGGCGTGGCCGGCGCGGTGGCCTCCACAGTGGTGCCCGTGATGGTGGCGGTGGTGCTGTGCCTCGCGATCGCGCTGTTCCTGCTGCGGCGCCTCGAGCCCGTGCACGGGGTGCTGTACGGCGTGACCGTGGCCGTGCTCGCCGTGGCGATGCTGCTGCCGATGTGGGGAGCGTCCATCGGCTGGTCGCTCGCGCTCGCGATGCTCGCGCCGTTTGTGGTGGTGGTCGGCTACGAGCTGGACGGGCACCGCGTGGTGCAGCGCGAGATTGAGCGTGCCGAGCGGGAGGCCGAAGCCGGCGAGTAGGACGGCTTCCCGCTGAGCCGCGAGCATTCTCCCTGATGAGAATGATGTTTTCCACAACCCAGCCTGCACCAATTGTCGATATCGCCTAATGTCTCGGGCATGGGGGATGGGGCTGCCGTAGCTATTGAGACGCAGGTGCGCGACGCGATTCGCGCCCGCGGGGTGGATCCGTTGCGCGACGCCGACGTGGTGCGCGAGCTGGTGGACGAGGCGCTGGGTCAGTGGGAGGAGCGCGCGCTCGTGGGCGCGGTGCCGCCGCTGGCGGACCCGAGCGGCGTGGCGCGCGACGTCATGGACAATGTCGCAGGGTTGGGCCCGCTGCAGCGGTACCTGGACGATCCCGAGATCGAGGAGATCTGGATCAACGACCCCGCCCGCGTGTTTGTCGCACGGCGCGGCGTCTCCGAACTGACGGCCACGATCCTTACCGCGCAGCAGGTGCGCGATCTCGTGGAGCAGATGCTCAAGCTCTCGGGCCGGCGCTTGGATCTCAGCAGCCCCTTCGTGGATGCGTCGCTGCCCGGAGGCGAGCGCCTCCACGCGGTCATCCCGGACCAAGTACGTGGCGCGAGCCAGCAAGGTGAGCGACCTCGTGGCGCTGGGCTCGCTCCCGCAACTGGCCGCCGACTTCCTGGCTGCCGCTGTGGCATCGGGCCTCAACGTGCTCGTCGCCGGCGCCACCCAGAGCGGAAAGACTACATTTCTCAACGCCCTCGCCGGGTCCATCCCGCCACGCGAGCGCGTCATCACGTGCGAAGAGGTCTTCGAGCTCAAGCTGCCCGTGCGCGACGTGGTGGGCCTCCAATGCCGCCAGCCCTCTCTCGAGGGCACTGGCGAGATCCCGCTGCGGCGCCTGGTCAAGGAGGCGCTGCGCATGCGCCCCGACCGCATCATCGTGGGCGAGGTGCGCGAGGCCGAGTCGCTCGACATGCTCGTCGCCTTGAACGCAGGGATCCCCGGCATGTGCACCCTTCACGCCAACTCCGCGCGGGACGCGATCGTCAAGATGTGCACCCTGCCGCTGCTGGCCGGTGAGAACGTCTCCGACCGCTTCGTGGTGCCCACCGTGGCATCGGCCATCGACATCGTCGTCCACCTCGAGTTGGACGCCAAGGGGCGCCGACGCGTCACCGAGATTGTGGGCATCTCCGGCCGGGTCGAGGGTGGGGTCATCGAGACGAGCGACCTGTTCCGACGCGTCGGCGATCAGCTGGTGCGGGGGCCGGGCTACCCGCCGCACGAGGAGCGCTTCGCACGTGCGGGCTTTGATGTCGCCGTCTTAATGGAGGGGCGGCCATGAGCGCCGCGTGGGGGCTGATGCTCGGAGTGGGGTTGGCGCTCGTGTGGCTGTCTCTGTGGACCGCGCCCGCGCAGGCCGCGCACCGCAAGGGCGGCTGGTACGACACGACGCAAGACTCGCTGATCCGCGCGGGAGCGCCCGGCGTGACGCCGTGGGGGCTCGTGGGTGTGAGCGTCGCTGTGGGCATCGTCGTGGCGCTGGTAGGTGCCGCAGTCTCAGGTGCCGCGGTGATTGGCGCAGCGTTCGGAGTCATCGCGTCGCGCGGACCCTTCGCGCTGGTCACATCCCGCGCGCGTCGCACCCGCGACGGCCTGCGTGAGGTGTGGCCGGAGGCGGTTGACCACCTCGCGTCCGGCCTGCGCGCAGGGCTCTCGCTGCCGGAGGCCCTGGGCCAGCTCGGGAATCGAGGGCCCGATGTGCTGCGCGAGCCCTTCCGCGCCTTCGCCGAGGACTTCCGCGCGTCCGGGCGGTTCAACGACTCGCTCGACGTGCTCAAGGCGCGGCTCGCAGATCCCGTGGGTGACAAGGTGGTCGAGTCGCTCCGGATGACGCGCGAGGTGGGTGGCTCCGACGTGGGCACGCTGCTGCGCACTCTCAGTCAGTTTCTGCGGGATGACGCGCGCACTCGCGGTGAGCTCGAAGCGCGCCAGAGTTGGACGGTGAACGCCGCTCGGCTCGCTGTCGCGGCGCCGTGGCTCACGCTCGCGATGCTCGCCACCCGGCCGTCGAATGCCGCGGCCTTCAACTCCGCGTCGGGCGCCACCGTGTTGCTCGTAGGGGGCTGCCTCACGCTCGTCGCGTACCGCGTCATGATGCGCATCGGGCGGCTGCCCGAGGAGCCGCGGGTGATGCGATGACCGCTGTGTGGTGGGGCATGGCCCTTGGTGTTGGCGCCAATCTCGTCGTCGCGTGGTGGTTCGCTCGCACGCCGTCGCTGGCACAGCGCGTGGCCCCGCACGTGCGCGCGAGCGTCAGCGAGGAGCTGCGCGGATCCAGCGCGGCGCTTACGCCCTTTCCTGTCGTGGAGCGGCTGCTCGCGCCGGTGATTCGCGACGGTGCGCGTGTGCTCGAACGCGCCCTGGGTGCAGACCGCGATCTGCGCCTGCGGCTTGTGCGCTCGGGAACGACGTTGTCTGTCGAGCACTTCCGTGCACAGCAGGTGATGGCGGGCGCCGCGGGCCTGGCCGCTGGCGCTGTCGCATCCGTGCTTCTCGCTAGCGTGCGCAACTCGCCGCCGATGTCGCTGGTCGCCCTGACCCT
>QKAX01000041.1 GCA_003246255.1 Demequina lutea | reverse complement strand
ACCAATTGGCGGGTTGCGGGTCACTAAGTGCCGCTAGGGTGAAGCCATGCGCATCGGCATTCTCACGGGTGGCGGCGACTGCCCCGGTCTTAACGCGGCGATCCGAGCGGTCGTCAAGCGAGGTACTTCTGAACACGGCTGCTCGATCGTGGGCTTCCGCAACGGCTGGCAGGGAGTCATCGATGGTGACGCCCGTCCCCTCACCCGCGATGATGTCTCGGGCATCCTTGTCGAGGGCGGCACGATGCTCGGAACCGCGCGTTGCCACCCACACAAGGTGCCGGGCGGCATGGAGGCCGTGATCGACACGATCGCGAACGAGAAGCTCGACGGCCTCATCTGTATCGGAGGCGACGGCACGCTCAAGGCGGCCGGTAAGGTCTCCGAGGCCGCAGGCGTGCCGGTCATCGGCATCCCCAAGACGATCGACAACGACGTGGTGGGCACCGATGCCGCGATTGGCTTCGACACCGCCGTGACAGTGGCCACTGAGGCCATCGATCGACTTCACTCGACCGCTGAGTCGCACAACCGCGTCATGGTCGTGGAGCTGATGGGCCGCCACTCCGGATGGATCGCCGTCACCGCAGGCATGGCCGGCGGCGCCGACATCATCCTGGCGCCTGAGGCCCCGTTCGACATCGAGGTCATCGCCAAGAAGATCAAGCACCGTCACCGCTACAAGAACTTCTCGATCGTGGCGGTCGCCGAGGGCGCGATCCCTGCCGAGGGCACCATGTGGCACGGCGGCGCGACGCTCGACGAGCGCGGCAACCCCATCGCTGGTTCGATCGGCACCGAGGTGACGAAGCACATTGAGGAGCTCACGGGGTTCTCGACGCGCCTGACGACGCTGGGCTACGTGCAGCGCGGCGGCATTCCCACGGCGGCCGACCGCCTGCTGGCGACGCGCTTCGGCATCGCCGCGATCGACGCGATCGTGCGGGGAGAGTCGCACAAGTTCACGGCGATTCAGGGCGAGCACATCGTGCTCGAGGACTTCCAGACGATGTCCGGAAAGACCAAGTGGGTGCCGCAAGAGCTGCTCGAGGCGGCCTGGGACCTCTAAAGGGGAGTACACCGCAGGTAACGATGTGGTGACGGCTGCTCCGTCCGATTGTGCGGCGGAGCGGCTGGAGGGTAGTCTTTTCCGTGGTCTGGTGCGTCCGCGTGCCATTCCACCACATCATCCACATCCCTTATCCACCGGAGCTACTCCCTTTATGTCCGTATCCACCCCCGAGTCCACCCCTATCGCCGTCAATGACATCGGCTCGAGCGAAGACTTCCTCGCCGCTGTTGACGCGACCATCAAGAACTTCGACGACGGTGACCTTGTTGAGGGCACTCTCCTCGACATCGGCTACAAGACCGAGGGTGTGATTCCCGCCCGCGAGCTCTCGATCCGCCACGACGCTGACCCGGACGACGTTGTCAACGTCGGCGACACCGTGGAAGCCCTCGTCCTCACCAAGGAGGACAAGGAAGGCCGTCTGATCCTGTCCAAGAAGCGCGCTCAGTACGAGCGTGCCTGGGGCTCGATCGAGAAGATCAAGGACGAGGACGGCGTCGTCTCGGGCACCGTCATCGAGGTCGTCAAGGGTGGCCTCATCGTCGACATCGGCCTCCGTGGCTTCCTTCCTGCGTCGCTCGTCGAGATGCGTCGCGTGCGCGACCTTGGCCCCTACATCGGTCAGCAGATCGAGGCGAAGATCATCGAGCTCGACAAGAACCGCAACAACGTGGTCCTGTCGCGCCGTGCGTTCCTCGAGCAGACGCAGTCCGAGGTCCGCTCGACGTTCCTCACCGCGCTGGCCCCCGGCCAGGTCCGCAAGGGTGTCGTCTCGTCGATCGTGAACTTCGGTGCGTTCGTCGACCTGGGCGGCGTGGACGGCCTCGTGCACGTCTCCGAGCTGTCCTGGAAGCACATCGACCACCCCAACGAGGTCGTGTCGGTGGGCCAGGAGGTCGAGGTCGAGGTGCTCGACATCGACATGGACCGCGAGCGTGTCTCCCTGTCGCTGAAGGCAACGCAGGAGGACCCGTGGGCCGTGTACGCCCGCACCCACGCCATCGGCCAGATTGTGCCCGGTAAGGTCACCAAGCTCGTTCCGTTCGGCGCGTTCGTTCGCGTCTACGACGGCATCGAGGGCCTCGTGCACATCTCCGAGCTGGCCGTTCGCCACGTCGAGCTGCCCGAGCAGGTGGTGTCGGCCGACGAGGACGTGTTCGTCAAGATCATCGACATCGACCTCGAGCGTCGCCGCATCTCGCTGTCCATCAAGCAGGCCAACGAGGGCGTGGACCCGGCCGGCGAGGACTTCGACCCCGCGCTGTACGGCATGACCGCCGAGTACGACGAGGCCGGCAACTACAAGTACCCCGAGGGCTTCGACCCCGAGACCCAGGAGTGGCGCGAGGGCTACGAGGCCCAGCGCGAGGCCTGGGAGGCGGAGTACGCCAAGGCGCACGAGCGCTGGGAGGCCCACAAGGCGTTTGTGGCCAAGCAGGACGCTCAGGCTGCCGAGGCCGAGGCCACCGCTCCCGCGGCGGGCGCGCGCAAGCGCGGTCGTGGCGAGGACTCGGGTGCCACCTCCTACTCGTCGCAGGACGAGGACGCGAGCGAGGTCGGCACGCTGGCCTCCGACGAGCGCCTTGCCGCTCTGCGTGAGAAGCTCACCGGCAACTAAGCATTGCCAATCCGAAGGGCCCCGACCGACTGGTCGGGGCCCTTCGGCTTTCTCCGCCCCCTGCGTGCGAGACTCCTGCTTGCGCCCCGGGCCACTGTGTGTGAGCCTGTGCTGGTGCTGCGTATCGGACTCACCGGCGGGATCGGCGCGGGCAAGTCGACCGCGTCGCGACGCTTCGGCGAATTGGGGGCCGTGGTCATCGACCACGATGTCTTGGCTCGTCGGGTGGTGGAGCCCGGCACGGCGGGCCTCGTGGACATCGTGAAGGAGTTCGGGCCCGGCGTCCTGAACGGCAAAGAGCTTGACCGGGCCGCCCTCGGGGCCCTGGTCTTTGGCAACGAGCCCGCGCGTCAGCGGCTCAACGCGATCGTGCATCCGTACGTCACAGCGGCTGCCGATGCGGCGGATAGGGCAGCGCGTGCCGCCGGCGAGCGCGTGGTCGTGCACGACATCCCCCTTCTCGTGGAGACGGGGCAGGGCGAGGACTTCGATCTGGTGGTGTGCGTGTACGCCCCGGGGCTGCAGCACTCGCGCGGTTACACGCGTGACGAGGCGATGGCGCGGATCGCCGCGCAGGCAACCGACGAGGAACGCGAAGCGGCCTCCGATGTGGTGCTCCAGGGCGGCGGCGCGCCAGAGGAGTTGTGGGCGCAGATCGATGAGCTGTGGCGGAACACGGTGCCCGCATCCTGATGTCTGACGCACGGGTTACCGTGGAGACATGACGGCTGA
>QKAX01000025.1 GCA_003246255.1 Demequina lutea | reverse complement strand
TCGGTCGCCTACACCGCAAGCTTCCACTACCCCCAGCGTCAGCCCGAGGGCCCCGCGTACGGCACGTGGTTCGCCGAGGCCGGCTACGAGGTGCGCGAGGCGTCGTTCGTCAACGAGGGCGAGGGCGACTTTCTGGCGATCGGCGGCATCGTGCTCGCCGGGCACGGCTTCCGCACGGACACCCGCTCGCACCAGGAGGCGGCCGACGTCTTTGGCCGCGAGGTCGTGGCGCTCGAGCTAATCCGCCCCGAGTACTACCACCTGGACACCGCGCTCACCGTGCTCGACCGCACGCCCGGCGCCGAGCACATCGCCTACCTGCCGGGCGCGTTCAGCGAGTCGAGCCTCGCGATCCTGCGCCGCCGCTTCCCCGACGCCATCGAGGTGTCCGAGGAGGACGCCGCGGTGTTTGGCCTCAACGCCGTCTCGGACAACCTGCACGTCATCACCGCCGCCGCGGCCACGGGCTTCCACGCCCAGCTGCGCGACGCGGGATACGAGCCCATCGGCGTCGACCTCTCCGAGCTGCTGCTCGGCGGCGGCGGCGTCAAGTGCTGCACGCTCGAGCTCCGCGAGCGAAAGGGAGAGTAAGAAATGGTCCTCTGTGTTGACACGCCCCGCATGCGCGAATGGATCACCGAGCGCGGCATCGAGAGCATCCTGCTCGACCTGATCGGCAGCCTCGAGGCGAGCTTTACCCGCTGGCTCGAGTTTGAGCGCGCGCCCCGCGTCGCCTCGCACTCGCACCACGGCGTGATCGAGCTCATGCCCACGTCCGACGGCGAGTACTACGCCTTCAAGTACGTGAACGGCCACCCCATCAACCCGTCGCGCAGCCTGCAGACCGTCACCGGCTTTGGCGTGTTCGCCGACGTGGAGACCGGCTATCCCGTGCTATTCGCCGAGATGAACCTGCTCACCGCGCTGCGCACCGCCGCCACCTCCGCGATGGCGGCCAAGCGCCTCGCCCGGGCCGATGCCACGACGCTCGCGCTCATCGGCACCGGCTCGCAGTCCGAGTTCCAGGCACTCGCCATGAAGGCCGCGCTGGGCATCACGCGCGTGCGCATCTGGGACATCGACCCCGAGGCGATGGACAAGTTTGAGCGCAACATGGCCTCGTCCGGCCTCGCGATCCACCGCGCCACGTCCGGCGCCGACGCCGTGGCCGGGGCGGACATCGTCACCACCTGCACCGCGGACAAGGCCAACGCGATCGTGCTCACCGACGACATGGTCACCGAGGGCATGCACATCAACGCGATCGGCGGCGACAGCCCGGGCAAGACCGAGCTCGAGACGTCCATCCTGGGCCGCGCGCGCGTGTTCGTGGAGCACGAGCCGCAGACCCGCATCGAGGGTGAGATTCAGCTGCTGCCCAGCGACAGCCCGGTGGAGCCGCTGTGGGCCGTCATCGCCGGCGACGCCCCCGGCCGCGAGCGCGCCGACGAGATCACCGTGTTCGACTCCGTGGGCTTTGCCATCGAGGACTGGACCGCGCTGCAGTATCTGCGCGAGCAGGTCGCCGGCACGCGCTTTGCCGGGGACGTGGACCTCATTACGTCGCCCCAAGATCCCAAGGATCTGTTCTCCCTGGTGGCGTCCCCCGCTCTCGCCGGCGCCCGCTAGGGCACGGGGGCCAGCCCGGCTGGCGGGATCGGGCAGAGGCCGCGCGGTACTGGTAGGGCCGCGCGGCTTCTGCGCGTCTGGGGCGGGTGGTCGCGGCGTGCGACTGGTATCAACGCACACGGATCACGCGCCGATGCCGGCAAAGGTGGTCTCAACGCTCACGGATCACGCGTGCGGGAGCGACACAACTAGACCCGCGGCCGCGCAAGATGGTCGCGCGCGTGCTCCACGGCGCTCGGCAGATCGTCAAACAGGTGCCCGCGGTGCGCGAGCGCGTCGATCACTCCGGCCCGCGTGAGCATCTGCTCGTGCCGCTCCTGGATTCCCTTGACAAGCACGGCCACGCCGCGCGCCTCGAGCCCTGACACGATCTCGGCAAGCACCGACGCCCCCGTGGAGTCCAGCAGCTGCACCTGCGACAGGCGCAGAATCACCACCTGCACATCCGCGATGGACGTGACGCGCTCGTGGATGCGGTCGGCCGCTCCAAAGAACAGCGCGCCGTCGATGCGGAACAGCGCGATGCGCTCGTCACCCGCGGCGGCGGGTCCCGGCAACTCCTCGCGGTGCACGCCCGCCGTGGCCGCAAGCGCGCGCAGCGCAAAGAACGCCGCCGCGACAATGCCCACCGCGACCGCGTAGATCAGGTCCACCGACACCGTCACCACGGCGGTCACAGCAAACACCAGTGCCGATGGCCTCGACGTGCGCACCACGGCCTTGACAGTCCGCACGGACACCATGCGCACGGCCGTCACCATCAGCACGCCCGACAGCGCCGCGAGCGGAATGCGCGACACCAGCCCCGCGCCCACTCCCACCACCGCGAGCAGGAACGCGCTGTGCAGGATCGCCGCCACGCGCGTGCGACCACCCGAGCGGATATTCACTGCCGTGCGAGCGATCGCGCCTGTTGCCGGCATGCCCCCAAACAGGCCCGATGCCACCGACGCCAGCCCCTGTCCCACCAGTTCGCGGTCCGCGTCGTACGCACCGGTGCGGGAGTGCGCCGACGCCACACGCGCAGACAGCAGCGATTCGATCGCGGCGAGAGCCGCAACCGTCAGCGCCGGGCCCAGCAGAGAGGCTGCCGCGCCCAGCGACACCGAGGGCACCGCGGGCATCGGCAATCCAGGCGGAAGCTCGCCGATGGTGGCGACCGGGGCATCGGCCCAGACCACCACCACTGTCGCCGCCACCACACCCACGATGGAGCCTGGCACCTTAGGCGCCCACGTCGCGAAGGCGAGGGTCACGGCCGCCACCCCGGCCACGAGGCCGAGCGACCACCACGCGGCGGCACCCCCGGCATCGGCAACGGCGTCGCCCGCGACGATCAGCACGTTGGCTCCGTGGCGGGTCGTGGTGACGCCCAGCGCGCCGGGCACCTGTTGCAAGAAGATGATCACAGCGATGCCCAGCGTGAAGCCCTCGATCACCGGCCACGGGATCGCGGCGACGGCACGGCCGAGGCGCAGCACGCCGGCCGCGAGCACGATCACGCCGGCAGCGACGGAGACGAAGGCAAGGGCCCCCAGGCCGTGCTCGGCGATGATGGGCGCGAGCACCACCACCATCGCGCCAGTGGGCCCGGAGACCTGCACGTGCGAGCCGCCAAAGATCGCGGCGACCACTCCAGCGACAATCGCCGTGACAAGCCCGGCCTCTGCGCCCGCGCCGGAGGAGACTCCAAACGCGAGGGCGAGCGGAAGGGCCACGATGCCGACGGTGATGCCGGCCACGAGGTCGCCTCGCCACGTGCGGGGCAGGCGCGCGTAGTCGGCGCGGGAGGGCAGCAGCGAGGCCGCGCGGGCCAGCGCCGCGCTCACTTGGCAGCCACCGAGGCGAGCACCGCGCGGGCGGCGGTGAGCAGCCCGGCCACGCTCGGGTCGGCCGCGCGGCAGAACACCTGGCTCCCCCGGCGCTCGGACGTCACGAGGCCGTACCGGCGCAGCACGGCGAGGTGCTGCGACAAGTGGGGCGGCTTGAGGCCCGTGTCGTCGAGGATCTCGGACACTGGCACCTCGTCGGCGGCGCACACCAGCTCAAGGATGCGCACACGGAAGGGGTGGGCCAGGCCCTTGAACAGATCAGCCTTGATCTCGTAGAGCGGGTGGGAGTCCATGGGGTCCTCGGAGTCGCGCGGGTGCTGTGGAGCCGTCGCCGGCCAGCCGCCATGCGCCGCTCAGGCGGCGCGTCGACGAGACCGCCTGCGACTTTGCGATTTCATAATATCCGCAACTCGCCGCCGCCGACTCGGACGTGAGTCCCGACGTGAGTGGTTGCCAGGCCTACGCGACGGCGCGCACAGCGCCACGACCGGTCGCCAGGTCTACGCGAGCGCTACAACTCGCGGTGCACCACCTGGGCCGAGACCTGATCGCGCGGCATGATCAACACTGAGTCGATGTTCACGTGCGCCGGGCGCGAGGCGATCCACGCGATGGTCTCGGCGATGTCCACCGCCGTGAGAGGCGTCATGCCCTCGTAGACCTTGTCGGCACGCTCCTGATCCCCGGCAAAGCGCACCACCGAGAACTCCGTCTCCACGAGTCCCGGATCCACCTCGGAGACACGCACTGGCTTACCCTTCATCTCCAGACGCAGCACCCGAGTGAGGGCCTTGACCGCGTGCTTTGCGGCGTTGTAACCGCCGCCACCCGGGTACGGCTCGAGTGCCGCGATCGAGCCAAGCGTCACCACCTGGCCGTCACCCGAGGCGAGCAGCGCAGGCAGCAGACCGCGCACCACGCGCACAGTGCCCATGACGTTCATCTCGAACATGCGCAGCCATTCGGCGTCGTCTGCGTCAGCCATCGAGGTGGTGCCGAGCGCGCCGCCAGCGTTCGCTACCAGGAGCGAGGCCTCGGGGATCGCGGCGCAGAAGTCCGCGACCGATGCAGGGTCGGTGACGTCCACGCGCAGCGCGGTGCCGCCGATCTCCTCCGCGAGCTTCTCAAGTCGGTCAAGCCTACGCGCTCCCACCACCACGTGCCAGCCCTGCTGGGCAAGCAGGCGTGCTGTCGCCTCGCCGATGCCACTCGACGCTCCGGTCACAACGGCTGTGCGGGTCATGTTCGCTTCCTCTCCCAGTGGCGTCGGGCGCCTCGCCCTTTCGCCCTCATCGTGCCACCGGTAGAGGGTGCCATTGACGCGCGAACTGGCCCACGCACCCCCAACTACCCCTGGCGCAGTTCGTCCCTCACCAACGACGCGAGAGCATCGGCCGAGAGCCCGAGGGTGCGCGCTTTGGCGCCGAGCGCAGCAATGTCGGCACGCAGCGAGAAGAGCTCGCCCGCGGCCGATGTCACGATCGCGCCTCGGCCGCGGCGCATGTCAACCAGGCCCTCATCCCGCAACTCTTGGTAGGCCCGCAGCACCGTATGCAGGTTGACGTCAAGCGCGGCCGCGACCTCGCGGGCAGACGGCAACCGCTCGCCCGGCCGCACGCGACCTGCGGCCATGTCGGCACGCAGCGAGCCAGCGAGCTGGTCGTACAGCGGCGCGTCGCTACCGGCGTCGATGCGTAGCAGCATGACTACTCCGTGCCCGGCGCGCCCGCGCGCCGCGCGTAGGCCCGCAGCAGCGCAGCGGCGGTCTCAGCATCGTCCAGTGTCGCCACGACTGTGCGCCCGTCGCGGCGCCTCACGCGCAGTGCGTTCCCATTCCTCGTGATGATGCCGATGGCCCCCGGCACCCAGCGAAACCCATAGCCGCCAAACTCGCCAAAGCCATTCACCTCGGAGGTGGTCACGTCCGCCACGTCAGCGACGGGGATCTCGATGCGTGGCCAGCCGACAGCGGAGACGACTGCCAGCCCCGTCTCGTCAACCCGAGCGTGGAACTGAGTGAACATCGCCACCGCCGTGAGCGCAAACAACATTCCACTGGTGGCGATGACGCCGGTCGCGAGATCGCCAATCACCCATACCCACACGGCAAGCGCCACCATGATGGCCGCGAACGAGAGGAGAAGGACGCGAACTGGACGCGAGAGGGACGCGCGACCCATCCACACGGCGCGCTCGCCGTTCGCGAGGTCGAGCGCGTCCGGTCGCGTCGCGTGGGGGCGGCTGGCGTGCTGGCGCGGCTGGCCCCACCACCCCAGAAAGCCCACCCCGATGCCCACGCCGAACGCCACGAAGACTGGCACGTGGACAGCCGGCGCGTTCGCCGCATCGTCGAGGCCGCGCTGGATAGCAAGGAGTCCCGTGGTCAGGGTGGCGAAGTAGGCGCCCATCCCGGCCGAGAAGGCCGCCATGAACCTGTAGGCCATGCCGCGCGCGCCGCGTCGCAGCGCGGGAAGCGTCGTCGCCACCACAAGGAGGGGCAGGCCGAACCCCACGCCGGCTGTGAGCGCAAGGATTGTCCACCACGTGCCAAACCCGTCGGGCCCGCCGGCGGGACCCCAATGCGTGGCGATGGGACGCGGCAGCTCGGACCTCCACGAGAGCTGCAACGCGAGCGCCACGAGAGTGAACACCAGGGGCATTCCGATGGCGACGGCGACGAATCTGGCCATCACCTTGTCGCGAGCGAACATCACGCACACCTCCCGATCGATTGTTATAGATCAACTATAACTAATCGCACAGCGGTTGCGCATCGTACGCAGGGATGTACCGGCGCGGCTCGGGCACACCGCGCCGGTTCACGCGTGGATCAGTGCGCTAGCTCCAGCACTGGCCGGCGTCCTTGATGTTCCTCGCCAGCTGCATGTCGGCGTCGTTGTAGCCGTAGCCCGTGGTGGCACCAGCACCCAGCAGAATCGCATACGCGTCGGTGACGTTCTCAAAGCGATCCGAGACGTACACGGTGCCGCAGATCTGCATGATCTTGGCGTGCGCGGCCTCGTGAATGACGACGTTGCGCCCGCGCCCCTTTGCCACCGACCAGGACTGGTACGCCGCATCGTTGACAAAGATCTGGCTACCACCGGTGTAGCAGCCCGCCACGGAGGTCGCCGAGCCGTGACCACACGCAGTAGGTCCCCAGCCGATGCTGGTGCCAAAGGACGCCGCGATGCCGTCGAGGTATGCCTTGGGGTCGCCCGTCTCGGCTGCTGCAGCGGCGCCCGAGCCGGAGCTCGCGGCACGCGGCGTTGACCTCTTGGCGGCGGCCGCGGCGGCAGCAGCGGCCTCCGCCGCCTTGCGCTCCTCCTCGGCCTTGCGGGCGGCCTCGGCTGCCTCCCACGCCTGCACCTCGGCATTCGCCTTGTCGATCGCCGGCACCACGCCATCAAGCGCCGCCTGCACCTCGTCGAGAGTGTCGCCCGTCAGCACCGCAGTAGTGGCGCGGTTACGCTCCACCGCGAGCGCCCGGCGCGTCTCGTCCGATGCCTTCCCGGCCGAGGCGTCGTACGCCGCCGTGGCGTTGTGCGCCAGCAGACTCAGCTGGAGCTTGCCCCACTTCATCTCCTCGGCCTCCGTGGCCCGCTGGCGGTCAAGCGCCTCAGCGACAGCCCTCGCGTCGAGCGCCTTCTCCGTCAGGTGCTGCCACGTGGGCACCGCCTGGGGGACGACCGCGCGAGGCGTCGCCTGAGCGTGCGTCAACGGGAGGCCGAATGCCGCGCCCCCGAGTGCGAAGGTGACGGCCGTAGCGGCCACCCGAAGTGCCATGGTTCCCATGACTCAACGGTCGGCCGATAACGTCGCCGCGTACGGGTTTGTGACAAACGCGGCAACACGTCAAACGCGGGCGTCTTATGGTGTCCGTTTTGGTCACCTCACACCGCATTACCTGCTGTCACGCTGCGGAGTGACTCTCGTCACGCGGCACCTTCGGGTGACGAATCGCACACGCGCGTGTCGTATGAGAGCGCTCTCTCAGCATGCCCTGCGCTGGGACTTATGTCGCGTGAACGCACCGCCACGCCCCCCGCGACGGCATGCGAGGCCCACCGCGCGAGGAGCGCAGTCCCCACCCTCGCCGGCCGCGCGTACCACCATGTGGACGCAGCGTCTCAAAGTTGGGTAGTCTTGGCCCGTCTCTCGCGCCCGCAGATGTGCGCTTGCCCGCGCATCCCCTAGGAATCCATGATCACGCTTGAGCAGGTCTCCAAGACCTTCGCCACCCGTTCTGGGCTGGTGCGCGCGCTCGACGACGTGAGCCTTCATGTGGAGCCGGGTGAGATCTATGGGGTGATCGGGCGCTCGGGGGCCGGCAAGTCCACCCTGATCCGCACCGTCAACATGCTGGAGCGGCCGGACGCCGGCACCGTCTCGGTGGACGGCCTGGATCTCACC
>QKAX01000053.1 GCA_003246255.1 Demequina lutea | reverse complement strand
GCACGATGCGCCCGCTGGTCGAGGTGGCCGACGACGCGGGTGACGCCGCGACGGCCGACCTCATCACCGCGCGCCTCGCCGCGCACGAGAAGGCGGCGTGGATGCTCCGCGCCACCATCGCGTCGTAACCCTTCGCGACGCGCAGAAGGGCCCCCGGCGTGCGCGCCGGGGGCCCTTCTTTCGCGTCAGCGTGGAGCCGCGCTAGATGTAGTACATCGCGGGCTCGAACGGCGCATCGCGGTCGAGGCCGTGGACGTGCGACTCGCCACCGTCGACGCACGAGGCAGCTGTGTGGGCCTCGCTGTAGTCGGGGTGCTCGCGCACCACCGCGGGGATGCCCACAGCTGTGGCGCCGTTGGGCACGTCCTTGACTACCACCGCGTTGGCGCCGATGCGGGAATCGGAGCCGATGTACAGCGCGCCCAGAATCTTGGCGCCAGCACCAATCACCACGCGGTCGCCTACGGTGGGGTGACGCTTGCCGTGGCTCATGGTGGTGCCGCCCAACGTGACGCCGTGGAACAGCAACACGTCGTTGCCCACCACGGCGGTCTCGCCGATCACCACGCCCATGCCGTGGTCGATGAACACGCGGCGTCCTATCTGGGCGCCCGGGTGAATCTCGATGCCCGTGCGGCGGCGCGCCCATTGCGACACGAGGCGCCCCAGCGCTCGGTGGCCGTTGCTCCACAGGCGGTGCGCCACTCGGTGGTACCAGATCGCGTGAACGCCCTGGTAACTCAGGAATACCACGAAGCTGCCAGGGCACGCGGGATCGCGCTCGGCGGCGGTGTGAATGTCCTCGCGCATGAGCGCCCAGGCCGACAACTTCTCTGACATGTGAATCCTCCGGGTGGCGTAACGCCCGCGGCGACCGGATTAGTCCATCAGGTCCGCGTAGAGGATCGAGCTGAGGTAGCGCTCGCCAAACGAGGCGAGGATCACCACGATGGTCTTGCCGGCATTCTCGGGCTGTGCGGCCACCTGCGCGGCGGCCGCGAGGGCGGCACCGGAGGAGATGCCCACAAGCAGGCCCTCCTCGCGCGCGGCGCGGCGGGCCCACGCGACGGCGGTCTCGGAGTCGATGTCGATGATCTGGTCGTAGATGCCGGTGTTGAGCACCTCGGGCACAAAGTTGGCGCCGATGCCCTGGATCTTGTGGGGGCCGGGGTTGCCGCCGTTGAGGATGGGCGACTCGGCCGGCTCCACGCCGATCACCTGGAAGCCGGGCTTCTTGTCCTTGAGGACCTCGCCCACGCCGGTGATGGTGCCGCCGGTGCCGATGCCTGCCACCAGGATGTCGGCCTCGCCGTCGGTGTCGTTCCAGATCTCCAGCGCGGTGGTCTTGCGGTGGATCTCGGGGTTGGCAAGGTTGGCGAACTGGCGGGCCAGGATCGCGCCGGGACGCTCGGCCGC
Source organism: Demequina lutea (assembly GCA_003246255.1). Lineage (GTDB taxonomy): Bacteria > Actinomycetota > Actinomycetes > Actinomycetales > Demequinaceae > Demequina > Demequina lutea_A. Next base: position 9,194 of record QKAX01000053.1, on the reverse strand, counting down.
GATGGCCTCGGCGGCCTCGACCGCACCCTTCATGCCGGCCGGGCCGGGCGTGAGGATGAGCTCGGCACCGTAGGCACGCAGCAGGGCGCGGCGCTCCTTGGACATGGTCTCGGGCATCGTGATGACCACGTTGTAGCCGCGAGCGGCGCCCACCATGGCCAGGGCGATGCCGGTGTTGCCCGACGTCGCCTCGATGATGGTGCCGCCGGGCTGCAGGTCGCCCGACGCTTCCGCGGCGTCCACGATCGCCACGCCAAGGCGGTCCTTGACGGAGTTGGCGGGGTTGTAGAACTCGAGCTTGCCGAGCACGGTCGCGCCGCCCTCGATGATCTTGTTGATGCGGACGAGCGGGGTGTTGCCGATGAGCGTGGTCGCGTCGTCGTAAATGCGTGCCATGAGCGGTGTTTTTCCTTAGGTGTGGGGAGTGGGACACGGTCTGTGCAAGTGAACACATACGAATCGGGTTTCGATTCCGGGGCGAGCGCTGGTGCGTGGGGATGCGCGCGACTGCGCGCGTGCCTCAGCGCTCTACAGACAGCAGCACATGAGCCCCACGGGCATGACGGCAGGAGCGGTCGCGATGGCGACGGCGCTCACACTGCTCATGTCATGTCCTCCTGGGGTCGCGATCAGGCTAGCGCCGGGTGGCGGCGTGGGGCAACCGTGACGTGTGAACTATCCCCTCCGATGGGGGACGCTCTGCCCCCATTTTGGGGGGCATCTCGGGTTATTCTGAGGGCAGAGACCAACCGCGGGGGTGGGTTCGCGACGCGACTTCTCATTGTTGAGAATGTCGACTTTGCAGGAATGACGCCCCCATGAGCGTGTCGCGCGGCACATCGCGCGACGACTGGAGTTGTAGGGATGGCAGGGCATCGCGTGCAGGCGGAGCGCGTCATTGTGGCGCGACCCACGGACGTGTGGACCGTTCTCACGGACATCGAGCGCCTGCCGCAGATCATCTCGTCGCTTGACTGGGTGGAGCGCACCGAGGGCACTGGCTTTGAGCGTGGAGTGCGGTGGCGCGAGCAGCGTTCGCTGCACGGCCGTGTCGAGGTGGGCGACGTTGCCGTGGTGTTCGCGGATGCCCCGCGCAGGGCCGTCATCCAGACCGTGGTGCCGGGCCGGCGCTACGGACTCGAGTTCACGGTCATCGACTACGGCGACCGCGTGCGGCTGTGCGTCGAGTTCCGTGCGCAGGTGGTGGACGGCGGTCCCTGGCGCAGCGCATGGCTCAGCCTCAAGGGCGCCCTCACCGCCGCGCCGACGCGTCGCTTGCTTGAGCGCGACCTTGCTGAGTTCGCGGCGGCCGCCGAGGCCCGGGCGCGCCGGTAGCCCCACCCGCGCCGCGCAGCGTCGCGTCGCGGCGCGTGCGCGCGTCACCCCGGCGTGCCACGATGCGCCTGTGCCCCCGCATCGGCGAGAGGCATGTCCCCGTGCGCCAGCGTCGGCGCCCTAGCTGGAGGTCCCCATGGACTGGCTGAACTTTGCAGAGGTGAACTGGCTCGCGGTGGTCATCGCGTTTGTGGTGGTCTTCGTGGTCGGGTGGTTCTGGTACTCGCCGCAGGGCTTCTTCCCGCTGTGGACGCGGCTGGGCAAGATCGATCGCGATGCCGTGGGCGAGGCGAACATGGGGGTCGCGTTCGGCGGCACGTTCCTGGGCACCGGCCTGGGCGTGATCCTCACCGCGCTACTGCTGAACGGGCTCGGTGTCGAGGGCTGGGTCGCGGGCATGCTGACGGGCTTCATCCTCGGCCTGGTGTACCGCGGCGGCGCGCACGCGATCCACAACGGCTTCGCGCTGCGCCACCCCGGCGTCACGCTCATCGACCTGGCACACGACACCGTGCAACTCGCCATCGCGGGCGCGATCCTGGGGGCGATGGGCTAGCGGGCTCGCTAGTCGCCCACGCGCACGGTGAGGCGCTGCAGCTTCCACAGCGCGGCGACGAGGCCGCCCGCTGTCACAGCGACCAGCAGCACCACGCTGAGCGGCAGGCCCACGTCCGAGGCGACACCCAACTCGGGGTGCGACGACAGCGTGCTCTCGGCGGGCGCGAGCGCCCACTGGCGGATGCTCGCCGACTTCACGCCGGGGACATAGCCAGCGAGCGTCCCCTCCCACAGCAGCGCATAGATGAGTCCGATGATCGTGGGGTTCTTGGCGAGCACGGCGATGGCAAAGAACACTGACGTGTACGCCACCGCAGCGAGCGCGGTCGCGAGGCCCATCCCCAGCGCGAGCCTGCCGCCCTCGTCGCCCGCGATTTGCGTGGCGATGAGCACCGGCACCACGGTGAAGACCAGGGCCACTGCCTCGGCGACGGCGAGCTTGGTGAGCGCGATCGTGGCGCGCGGCAGCGGCTTGGCGAGGATGTAGACCACCGAGCCGTCCTCGATCTCGGGCGCGATCACGCCGGTGCCAATCAGCAGGCACATCACGGGCACGAGCGTGCCGAGGCCGAAGTTCTGGATCAGCGTGGACGAGGCGCCGATGTCCGCGCCGGAGCCCCAGCGGGTGAGGCCCGCCACGATGAAGAGTAGGCCTGCGAGGCCGATGAGGAGCCACGAGCGCTTGCGCCCCAGCAGCGAGGCGAGGGCGAGGCGGGCCACGACGGGATTCATGCGAGTTCCTTGCAGTGGTGGGCGGTCATCGGGACACCAGGTAGGCGAAGACGCTCTCGAGCGACTCGTCCGAGGGGGTCACGTCGCGCAGCGAGATGCCGTGCTGGGACGCGAGGCGGGGCAGGGCGTGTGCAAAGGCCCCAAAGTTGGAGGCCTGGACCACCAGGCCGTCGGCGCCGAGCGTCACGCCGTCGGCGGTGCCGTCGGCAATGATCGCCGCCGCCAACGCGCGATCGTCGCTGGACACGATCGCGTACTGGTGCGGTCGCTGCGTCATGAGGCGACGGATCGAGCGGAAGTCGCCCGAGGCCGCCTGGCGGCCCGCGACCATGACCTCGATGGTGCCGGCGACGTCCTCGACCTCTTCAAGGATGTGGCTGCTGAAGAGCACCGTGCGGCCCTCGTCGCCCAGGCGTTGAAGCAGCTCCAGCAGGTGCATGCGCTGGCGCGGGTCCATGCCGTTGAACGGCTCGTCCAGCAACAGCACGGAAGGCGAATGGACAAGCGCGGTGGCCATCTTGACTCGCTGCTTCATGCCCTTCGAGAACTGGCCGATGCGGCGGTCGGCGGCAAAGGACATGTCGACGTGGTCGATCGCGGCGCGTGCGGCCTCCACGGGGTGGGGGAGGCCATGGAGGCGGGCGTTCGCCTCGACAAACTGCTGCGCGGTCATGGAATCGAACATCGCCTCTGCCTCGGGCACGATCCCGATGAGGCTGTAGATCGCGGGGTTGCGCCACGTGGGCTCGCCATCCAGCGTGACGGTGCCGGACGAGGGCGGCAGGAACCCGCTCATCATGGACAGCAGCGTGGACTTGCCTGCGCCGTTGGGGCCAAGCAGTCCGGTGACGCCGGGGCCGATGGTCATGGTGACGTCGTTGACGGCCACCACGTTGCCAAACCAGCGCGAGACGGACGTGAGTTCGAGCACGCTCATGCGGCACCCACCTTCTTGTAGCGGCCAAAGAGCACGGCGAGCGCGCCGCTCACTGCAGCCAGGTACGCGAGCGTGAAGATCGCGACTCCGAGCGCGCCATGCGGCTCCGCGTAGGGGTTCTGCGACGCGACGCCCAGCCACGCGTTTGCGAGGCCGTCCGTCAGTTGATAGGGGTCCAGCAGCGCGCCGTAGCTGCCCGCGGCCTCGGACCGCTGCATGCCCACCACGCCGATCACCACGTTGGAGAAGCCTTGCGCCAACACGAGCGTCGCGAGGATCGCGGCCACGCCGAGACCGCGGCGCTTAGTGAACGCGGCGATGGTGAGCGAGAGGGCGCTGACGATGATGGCCAGCACCACAGCAATGAGCAGGCCGCCCAGCCACTTGCCGAGGGTTTCCCATGCGGGCAGCTTGGCCAGCAGCGCGCCGATCATGAGCACTGTCTGCGGGATCGCGATGAAGGCCGCCACCGCGATGGTCACGCCCGCCACCTTGGCCGCCACATAGTCGCGCCGCAGCAGGGGCCGCGACAGGTACAGCGGGATGACGCCGTCGCGCAGGTCGCGCGACACCGCATACGGCGCACGGCCCGCGACAAACAGTGATATGAGCAGCGAGATGCCGATGGGGTACTGCGTGTACGTGAGCGGCAGGTCGCCGCTGCCGGTGACGATGGTGACCGTCACGAGGACCAGCGCGGGCAGAGTGAAGAGTGCCACGAGCGTCCACGGCATGATCTTTGAACGCGCGGGCCGGCCGAGGCCGTACGCGCCGCGCACCGTCTCCCGCAGCAGCGAGCGGAACGCCCACCCGCGGCCAAGGCGCGGTCCGTCGTAGTGCCGGAACCCGATGTCATGAATGACGCTCTGGTTGCCGCCCTGCTCAGCGGGGGTCATGACTGCTCCTCGGTGGTGGAGGGGGTGGAGAAGATCTCGGCGAGCTGGTGTCGCCTGCGCTGGAGCCGCACCAGGCCGATGCCAAGATCGGCGGCGGCGGCGACCACGGCGTCGGCCACGGCGTCGTCCTCGACGCGCACGGCGAAGGTTCCGGGGGCGTTGCCGGGTTCCACGGCGGCGCCGCTCTCGGCGAGGCGGCGCATGACCTCGTCGGCGCGCTCGGTGACCTCGACCAGCAGCGTGCCGGCGTCGCTCGTGGCATCGGCCATGGAGGCGGAGCGGCTGAGCACGCCGCCCTCGATGACCACGATGTGGTCGCTGATGCGCTCGAGCTCGCCCAGCAGGTGGCTGGTCACCACCACGGAGATGCCGAACTCGCCGCTGACGCGCGCGATGAGCTCCAGCATGTCGTCGCGGCCGGCGGGGTCGAGGCCGTTGGTGGGCTCGTCGAGGAACACGAGCTTGGGGTCGTGCACCAGTGCCTGCGCGAGCTTGACGCGCTGCTTCATGCCGGTCGAGTAGCCGCCGATGGGGCGGTAACGCTCCTCGTACAGGCCCACGTGGCGGAGGGTGTCGGCGGAGCGCTCGCGGGCCACGTTGGCGGGCAGGCCGGACATGCGCGCCATGTGCACCAGAAACTCGGTGGCCGTGACGTCGAGGGGCAGGCATTCGCTCTCGGGCATGTAGCCCACCACCTCGCGGATCTGAAGCCCCTGCGTCTGGCAGTCGAAGCCCAGGATGGATGCGCTGCCGGAGGTGGGCGGCAGCAGGCCCAGCAGCATCTTGATGAGGGTGGACTTGCCGGCGCCGTTGGCGCCCACGAGCCCCACCACGCCGGATGGAAGATCGAGCGTGAGTTGGGAGACCGCCGTGACGGCGCCGAATGAGCGGGTCAATTGGTGCGTGCGAATCGTGGACACCATGCCACCGTAACCCCGCGGGGCCAGCGTCGATATGGGGGAATCCCCTGGTCTTGGCGCTCAGGGGCTCGACCTGTGGGGGGAGTGGAGCGGGCGACGGGAATCGAACCCGCACCATCAGTTTGGAAGACTGAGGCTCTACCATTGAGCTACGCCCGCGAGAGAGGTATCACCTGCTCTGCGCGTACTAGAGTAGCGGAGCCCGAGACCACTCGGGTGTCGCCTAGGGCGATTCGGGGTGTAGCGCAGCTTGGTAGCGCATCTGCTTTGGGAGCAGAGGGTCGCAGGTTCAAATCCTGTCACCCCGACTTTGTGATGTGTCGGGACATCGTTCATCGGTGTGTCGGGACATCACTCATAGGGAGCCCCTCCTTCGGGAGGGGCATCTTGTTGTTTCTGGGGTTGGTCGTCCGTGCTGGGGTCGATGGTCTAGGTGCCGGGCGCGAACAGGTTGACGGGTGCATGGCGGTGGCACGGCTGTGTCATCAGGACTTCGCCTCGAGTGACGTCTGGCCAGCCCTACGACCGTCGCGCGGATTTGCGCAAGCATGGCCTTGATCGACGAAAAGCATTACAGGTACCATCGATCTGTACATATTTCTGTCGATCTGAGCGCGAGGTGGTGAAGGTGGACCTCTCAGCGCTGCCGATGCTGCTCGACTACGAGTCGCTTGCGGATCATGGACTCACACGGCATCGGCTTCGAGCCTTGATCGGCGCGGGTATGTATGAGCACATCGCGCCGGGGCTGTTCATGCGCGCCGGGGAAGCGGACGATACGACCGCGGGATGGATGGCGATCGCTGCCAAACGTCCGCAAGCGACGCTCTGCTTGCTCTCGGCTCTCGCCTTGCATGAACTGACCGACGAGATCCCCAGCCGCTCAGATATTGCGATCCCGCGCGGCATGCAGCCGCTTCAGGTCCGGATTGCTCCCATCTCCTGGCACCGATTCGACGCCGCCACGTTCGACATCGGGCGAGGCGAGCACCAGCTGCCCGGTGGACTGACTATCGGCCTCCACTCGGGGAGCGACCTCGCTCTTGACGCGCTCAAGCGATGGCTCCGCACGCGCGGAAACAGTCCCGCTTCGCTGCTGTCGATGGCGGCATCGTTCCCCAAGGCACAGCCTGCGATTCGAAGTGCCTTGGAGATTCTGCTGTGAGCCCGAACCCTCAGCGCGGCACGCCCCACGGGGATGCGGTCCTCGCAATCCGCAGCCTGGCGAGGGCGACAGCCGGCGACGTTCAAGAACTCCAGACGCTGTACCTTCTCGAGGCGTTCCTTGCGCGTATGGCCGCGAGCGAGCATCGCGATGACTTTGTGCTCAAGGGTGGAGTCCTGCTCGCGGCGTTCGCCCTCCGGCGGCCGACGAAGGACATCGACCTGCAGGCCACGGGTCTCGCGAACGATGCGGACTCCGTCGCCGAGCGCGTCCGTGCGATCGCGTCAATCGACGTGGCGGACGGAGTTGTCTTCGACACTGCCAGCGTGACGGCGACCGCGATCCGCGACGAGGACGAGTACGCCGGAGTCCGCGTCCGGCTCGTGGGACATCTCGACCGCTCGCGAGTGACGATCGGAATCGACGTCAACTTTGGCGATCCGATCTGGCCCGCACCCACGCTCGTTGAGGTGCCTCGGCTGCTCACGCACAGCCAGGATGCCATCAGGCTGCTCGGTTATCCGCTGACGATGGTGCTCGCCGAGAAGATCATCACCATGCTCGACCTCGGCGAGGCGAACACCCGCTGGCGAGACTTCGCCGACGTCTACACGCTCACGCGTTCCAGGGAGGTGGACGCGAGCGAGCTTCGCGCATCGTTCGAGACCGTCGCTCACTACCGCGGCGTCGAACTCGGGTCTGTGCTGCCCGGGCTCGCCGAAATGCCGGCACTTGCGCAAGCCAAGTGGTCCGCCTGGCGAAAGCGCACCGGCAGGCTCGATGACCTCCCTGAAGCGTTCGATGACGTGCTTGACGCGGTCTCCGAGTTCGCCGACCCGGTCCTCGGATCCGAGCGCGTGCGGAACTGGAATCCCACAGTGAGGCGCTGGGACTGAGCGCGGCCAGCCAGGCTGGACGTGCAGCCTCGCCGCGCATGTCGCCAGGCCGACGCTCACATTGCCCTCGCGCCACAATGGACCCATGCGCCAGCGCAACGAGTCCCCGCCGCCCCCGCGCGATCTCTCCGCGCCAATCCCGGAGCTGGTCGCGGAACTCGTCTCCCACGTCGGCGTCGAACGCCATGCCGCTGCCTGCGCCGCCTTGCTGCGCGGCGGCGCGCGCCCGGCTCGGCCTCGCGGGCTAGGGGTCGGGTAGGGTCGAGTCCAGAGCAACGGGCCGCCCCGTACGGCCCGCCAGACGAAAGGCGTGCACCTCATGACAAGCCAAGCCCCCGCGCCGGCCGCATTCGGAGTGCACTCCGAGGTGGGCCAGCTGCGCCGCGTGCTGGTGTGCGCGCCGGGCGCCGCGCACCGCCGCCTCACGCCCACGAACGCTCAAGACCTGCTGTTTGACGACGTGCTGTGGGTGGAGCAGGCGCAGAAGGACCACGCCGAGTTTGTCGCCAGCATGCAGGGCAACGGCGTAGAGGTGCTGGAGCTGCGCGACGTGCTCGCGGCCACGATGGAGAACAGCCAAGCCCGCGACTGGCTGCTCGACCGCAAGATCACGCCCAACAAGGTAGGCCCCGGCGTGGTCGAGTCGGTGCGCGAGTACCTCGAAGGCCTCGCGCCGCGCGACCTGGCGGACCTGCTCATCGGCGGCCTCGCCACCACGGACCTGCCCGAGGAGCACCGCATCCCCTCCGTGGCGCTCGCGCGCGAGTCCCAGGGCGCGTTCGAGTACCTCATGCCGCCACTGCCCAACACCCTCTACACGCGCGACACCACGTGCTGGATCTACGGCGGCGTCACCATGAACCCGCTGTACTGGCCCGCGCGCAAGGACGAGACGGCGCTCATGCGCGCGATCTACCGCTTCCACCCCGGCTTCACGGACGCGACCATCTGGTGGGGAGACTCCGACGAGCAGTGGGACCAGGCGTCGCTCGAGGGCGGAGACGTCATGCCGCTTGGGGGCGGCATTGTGCTGGTGGGCATGAGCGAGCGCTCCTCGCGCCAGGCCATCACTCAGCTTGCCCAGGCGCTGTTTGAGCAGGGCGCCGCCGAGCGCGTGATCGTCGCTGGCATGCCGCAGTTGCGCGCCGCGATGCACCTCGACACCGTCATGACGTTCGCCGACCGCGACCTCGTGACCATCTATCCGCGCATCGTGGACCGTATCCACACCTTCACGCTCCGCCCCGGCACGGCGGGCGAGGCGCTGCACGTCACGGACCACGGCGACGCGAAACTGCTGGACATCGTCGCGGAGGCGCTGGGCATCGGCCGCCTGCGCGTCGTGGAGACCGGAGGCGATGTCTACGAGTCCGAGCGGCAGCAGTGGGACAGCGGAAACAACGCCGTGGCCCTGCGCCCCGGCGTGGTGTACACGTACGACCGCAACACCCGCACCAACGACCTCCTGGCCGACGCAGGGGTGGAGATTCTGCCCATCGTGGGCGCGGAGCTGGGTCGCGGCCGCGGCGGCGGCCACTGCATGACGTGCCCCCTGCTGCGCGACGCGGTGGAGTACTAGCGCCCGTCGGAGGTGTTGCCAAACATGCGCTCCCACGGCACCATGCTCACCATGCACGAGGGAGCGTCGCGGCTGGTATCCAGCGCCAGGGATGGCTCCCAGGTGGTGCGTTGACGGGCGCGATGACGCGCGAGCCGCGGGGCTCGCACGAGTGGCCCATCGTCGAGCGCGGCACG
>QKAX01000158.1 GCA_003246255.1 Demequina lutea | reverse complement strand
GCGCAGTCGCCCACGTTGTCGCCCACGTTGTCGGCGATGGTCGCGGCGTTGCGCGGATCGTCCTCGGGGATGTGATTCTCCACCTTGCCCACCAGGTCAGCGCCCACGTCGGCGGCCTTGGTGAAGATGCCGCCGCCCACGCGCATGAACATCGCGAGCAGCGCCGCGCCAAAGCCAAAGCCCTCCAGCACGGCGGGCGCATTCTCGCGGAACAGGAACACCACGGCCGCGGCGCCGGCGAGGCCCTGGCCCACCACGCCCATGCCCACCGCGCCGCCGGTGCGGAACGCGATGCGCGCGCCCTTTGCCCGGCCGTCGTCCTCGGTGGACGCCTGCGCCACGCGCACGTTCGCGCGCACGGCGAGCCACATGCCCATGTAGCCGATCGACGCCGAGCACCCCGCGCCCAACAAGAAGAACAACGACCGGCCGATGCGCACGCCCGTGTCGCCGGGAAGCAGGAAGAGCAGCGCGAACACCACGGCCGCAAACACGACGAGGGTGCGCAGCTGGCGGTTGAGGTAGGCGGACGCGCCCTCCTGGACGGCATCGCCGATCTCGCGCATCTTGGGGGTGCCGTCGCGCGCCGCGAGCACCTGCTGACGCAGCATCCATGACAGGAGCAAGGCCGCCGCTGCCACGACGCCGATGATCACCACAATGACAAGGCTCGAGTTGCCGAGCGCAAGGCCGGGGACAGAGGCCTGGTGCATTCGTCCTCCTTGACGAAGGGAGCGCGCCCCATTGCGCGCTCCTCAGTACTTGGGGAGTCTAGGTCACCAACGGGTGCCGACGCCGGGAGGCGGCGGGGTTTGGCGTGGCCCGCGCGCTGATTTCCTGGGGTCTTGCACGCACACCCAACGTTTCGCGCGCCCCGTGCGTCGACATCCCGAAAGCCCACAGGGGAGGAACACATGGCCGAATGGCTCGATGGCATGGAGCAGCTTGTTCGCGCACGGGAACGCGCGCTGCTGGGCTATGCCTACGTGGTGTGCGGCGACGTGACGCAGGCGCAGGATCTGGTGCAAGACGCGCTCGTCAAGACGTTCTCGCGGCCGCGGCCTGGTCTCACGCAGGCCAAGGCCGAGGCCTATGTGCGGCGCGCCATTGCCACGATCTACGTGGACAACTACCGCAGGCAGCAACGGTGGCAGCGGGTTCAGCACCTCTTCAAGCCGCCCGTGGAGGTCGAGTCCACCACCCCGTTCTCCGACCTCTCGGCCGACGTCGCGGTCGCCCTCGCGGACCTGCCTCCGAGGGTCAGGGCGTGCGTGGTGTTGCGCTTCTTTGACGACCTCACGGTGCCGGACATCGCCTCCCAGTTGGGACTCGCCCCCGGCTCCGTCAAGCGCTACCTCTCCGATGGCATGCGCGCTCTCGAACTCCGGCTCGGCGCCCTCGACGACGCGGATCACGCGCTCGCCGAGGAGCTCACCGTGACCGATCAGGAAAGGAACATCCGATGACCAGGCTGTCTGACTCCCTGCGGGGGATGGCCGACCGCGCGCCGCTCGACGACGCGACGGTGTCAGTGGCAGCCGCCGCCGGCCGCGTGCGCCGCGGCCGCAGGCTCCGCGCCGGCGCCAACGTCACGGCGGGCGCGGGCGTGGCCGCCGTGGTGGCACTCGCCGTGGTGAACCCCGGGGGCTCGGCTCAGAGCCCCCTGGCGGACCTCGCGAGCGGCGGCGCCGAGTCCGCCGCTGTCGCTCCCGGCTTCGACTCCGCCGAGGGTGGCCTGCGCCTCGCGTGGGGCGCGTGCGGCACCCAGCCCTTCGCCTCGGGCGCGCCCGACGCATCGGCCGCGTTCTCGTTGACCCTCGCCGGAGCGGAGGGCGAGCACGAGCCGGGCAGCCCGCTGGGCCTCGAGGCCACGCTTGATCCCGCGCCCGGCGATGCGTACATGTCGAACGGCACCCACGTCATGGTGATGTGGGACGGCTACGTGGTGGGCTACGCCGAGGGCGCCGCCGATGCGGGGCTCGACGGCTCCGCCCAGCCGATCACCATGGACCTGGTGAACTGCTGGGACGGCACCCCACTGCCCGGCGGCACCTACGAGATCGCCGCCTCCACCAACCTGTGGACCGCCGCCCAGGTCCCCACCGACGAACCCGGCGAGCCCGTCGGCCCGGTGGAGCCTGGCAGCCCAGAGGAGCCCACCGCAGCGCCTTCCGAGCCTGCGCCCGAGGAGTCGGCCGCTGCGGATCCGGGCACGAGCAGCGTGACAAACGACTCGTACTCCACTCTCACTGTGGAGCCGGCGAGTGAGTTCGTGGTCTCCGCGATCGCCTCGCTGACGGTGAGCGGCGATCCGGTGGACAACCCGTTTGGCCAGTACCTGGCTCCCGCGGCGCCCACAGCCCCCGCGGATGCCCTCACGCCAGATGTCGCCCGCTCGCTGTACGCCGAGAGCCTGACCACGGCGTCGTGGGACATGGCGCCCGGATCGCAGCGAGTGGTCAAGGTGACCGACTGGCTTGAGGATCCCACCGGTGGCGGCTGGGAGCGGGGTTACTACGGCTGCTCGTATGACGGCACCACCGGGCTTACGTTCCCCGCGACGAGTTCCACGTGGAAGGTGTTGGACGTCACCGCGCCCCTCCCCTCGGCCATCGGCCTGAGCTACGGCTGGATCGTCGATGGCAACCCCGCCGTGGATCTCGAGGTGCGCAACGCCACGGACTACTCGCTACCGGGCTTCTACGGCGAGCCGAATGCGTCGCTGCTGCTGGTGCGCAATGGCAGCGTTGTTGCCGAGTCGTACCTGCCTGCCGCCTCGCCGTCCGGTCGCGTCTTCACGGATCCGGGCACCGGCTACCTCCCTGCCGGGGAGGCGCTGGGCGGCACGTACCTGTGGCGCGACGTCAACGGCTGCTACACCGGCAACGCTCCGCTCAGCGTGACCCCCGGCACCTACACGGTGCTCCAGGTCCAGGGCCTGTACCTGGACAATGGCCAGGGCGGCGTCCAGACCTGGGCCGAGGGAGACATGGTGGGAGGCGACGCCGTGCGCGGCACCGCTGACGGCGCTGAGATCGCGGTGGATCCCGCACGGCCGCTGGTGGCGCCCGACCCGAGCACATGCGACTACGTCGAGATGCAGGTGTGGACCTCTCTCGGCACCGTCACGGTGAGCTAATCCGTTCCAGTTCACCACTCCACCAGCCCGGTCGACGCGTCCCCCTCTTCGCGTCGGCCGGGCTGTTTCCTGTGCGCGCGGTGTGGAATAGATCACATCGAGGCCCAGTCCCCCAAGGGTTTGGCCCTGGCGTCCGTACTAATGAGTGAAGGGCAACACTGCGGAGGGACATCGTGGCCACGTGGGCTGAGACGCTAGAGAGGCTGGTGCGGGAACGCGGCCAGTCTCTGGTGGCGTACGGCTACCTGCTCACCGGCAACTCTCGCGATGCCGAGGATCTGTTTCACGACGCCGTGGTGCGCACCTTCTCGCGCGGGCGGGCATCGGTCACGCTGGGTGAGGCCGAGGCCTATGTGCGGCGCGCGATGTTCTCCGCCCACATGGACGCGGGCCGCCGCGACGGCGCATGGCGCAGAGTGTTCCACCTGCTGAGCCAACCCGAGTCAGAATCCGCGGCTACTGGAACCGTGGAGTTTCGCACCGATCTCCAGGAGGCCTTGCGTCACCTGACGCCACGGGAGCGCGCGTGCACCGTGTTGCGGTTCTACGACGACCTCACGGCGGAGGCAATTGGACGCGAGCTTGGCATCTCCGAGGGCGCTGTGCGGCGCTATCTGTCCGACGCCGCGGTCAAGTTGCGCGGCGCGCTGGGGGCTATCACCTACACGCCATCGCAGGGCGTCTCGTACGCCACGGTGGAGGATACGAACCACGGGAAGGAGGCGCGCGCGTGAACATCAACGACCAGATGAGCGAGCTCGCCGCCATGGGCAGCCGGGAGTACACGCCGAGTGATGACCTGGTCGCGTCACTCGTCGCCAAGACACGCAGAGCGAGGGTCACCCGGCAGAGTGCCACCGCTGTGGCCGGCGCCGTGAGCGCGATCGCCGTGGGCGCAGTGGGACTGCAGGTGTACTCGGCGGCCAAGGACGACCCGGCCTTCCGGGACCGGAACATGATCAACAACAAGGACGGCCTCACGCCCATCGAGATCTACCGTGCTCGATTTGGCGGCGAGAACCCCACGCGCGATTACGAGTCGACCGATCTGAGCGACATCATCAATCGCTTGCGCGAGGCGGCCATCAGCCCAGAGAAGCCCACTACCGTGCTGCCAGCGAGCGGCGACAGCACGCCGCCTCCGCAGAGCACGCAGCCCGCTACCCCTGCCACGCCCACCACGCCCGCCACCCAGAAGCCAGGCGCCGCGGAGCTCTTGGCACAGTGCAAGGCAGACCACCCTGACCAGGCGTACAAGACGTACAACTGCACCACGGGCGCATGGGTCATCAAGGACGGCTACTACAAGGATCCCGAGAGCGGCACCTACTACGCGTGCGACGGTCAGCCCGATTACACCGGCTACTACTACAGCTGCGCGAGCGCCGAGTACCTGCCCGAATCCGGCTGGTTCTGGTTTGGCAACGATCACTTTTACCAAAACATCCAGTGGACGGACGCTGCGACAGGGGCGGTCTCGTGGGGCAACTGGTCGGGCACCTCGTGGGGTTGGGACCGCAAGGCAGTTCTCACCTCGGGCCCCACCGATCCCGATTACGACTCGTACGTGTACATGGGGTCCAACGCCACGTGGAGCGGATCCACGTGCTCGGGCGTTACCTCTACCAAGTGGGGTGCGCAGGTCAAGGCGAGTTGCTTGCCGGAGGGCAAGGTCGCGGCGACTGGCAAGACCTACAAGATGAACGACGGATATGCCTGGGTGCTGGTGAACCAGAGCCTCACGTGGCACGACTGCCTGGGCATCTTCGCCGATCCCGCAAACCCGCCGGAGGGGTGGGAGTGGGACGGCTCGCGGTGGGTGGAGGTCACGCCTCCCACCACTTAACTGAATCTCCCTCCTCCGTGCCGCACCGCGGTGGAGGTTGAGGGATAAGGCAACATGCCGGACGGCCAGGGGGTGACCTCTGGGGCATTCAGCCCTTATCCTTGAAGACGCCCGGCGGCGGCTCAGTTCCCTCAGCCTGAGTCGCCGTCGGGTTTTCTTATGTCCGGGCATCTGTGGCGCGCACCACCGCCCCCGCCGTCCCGCGCCGCGTCACCGAGACGGCCCAGCGCGCGAGCTCGCGCGCTGATCCCACGTACCGCCGGCAGGACGCACCGACACCGTCACCACGACGCTCAGTCCGGCGCCCCGCAGGCACCCCGTCATCTCGGCGTGGTTCAACTCTGCAACCACCCGCGCCTCGTCACATCCCGCCGCCAACGCGGCGCGACGAGACCACCCCAGGGCCCTGTGGTCGCGGTCCACCCTGGCAGCAGCAAGTGCAGCGAGGTCGGCCGCGCCGCGCGCGGCCGAGGCGTCACGGAGGACGGCACCGCTTCCCGCCAGGAGCAGCGCCAAAGTCACCGCTACCGCCACCATCGCGACTGCGAGCGGCGCCGCGGAGCCCCGGTCGCGTCGAGCCTCGGACCTGGCGACGCGCAGCTCACCAGCCGACGTCACGGCCTCAGCCTCGCTGCCGCACATCGCGACACGGTGGGCCACGGGGGTTGCCGCACGACGACGCAAGCGCTCACATACTCGCCCTGCGAGACCACTGTCGCGGGCGCTCCGGCGACGCGAGCGCCAACAACGGCGGCATCCGCCGAGGTGTCGGTGATGGCGGCCCTTGCGGCCTCGGAGGCTCCTCGCTGCGCCGCATCGATGCGAAGGCCCCAGCCCACGGCACTGAACGCGAGCGCGAGCACTCCAACGAGCGCAGGCAGCAGGAGCGCGAACTCAATGGTGGCCGATCCGTCGTCGCGCCCTGCCGCCCGCATCCTAAGCCCCGGTGAGTGCGCCACCGATGATGCCCGCGATGCCCGAGCGGATCTCGGGAGACTTGATCACGGCGATCAGCACCGCCGCGAGAGCCGCCGCCGCGACGGTCACGAGCGCGTACTCGACCGTGGCCATACCCGCCTCGCCACCGGCTCGCAGGCGTCGAATGAGTCGTGTCATGGTGTTCCTCCTGTGAAGTCGCCGGGCCCCGATGGCCCGGACGGTTGAAGCGACGTGAGCGCTGGCGCCACGTCGGAGACCACGCCGGCGCCCACGGCAACCACGAGCGGCACCACGCCCACGGCGATGAAGGCCGGCAAGAGGCACATCGAGAGCGGAAGCGTGAGCCTCACGCCAAGCGCCGCGGCCGCCGCAAGTGACGCGGCTTTGCGCCGCGCGAGCTCGGACGAGGCGAGCGCATCGAGAGCCGCTACTGGGCTCATGCCCCGCTCCCATGAGGGCCGGAGGCACGGGGCAAGCGGCTGCAGTGCGGCAGGAACCTGCTCCCAGGCCTCCTCCCACGGCCGTCCGGCACGCAAGCGTGAGGCCGCCTCGCCGCACTCACGTCGGCTCGCTGACGCGACAGCGTCGAGCGCACTGAGAACGTCGAGTCCAGCACGGGTGCACGCGGACAGCAGCGCGCACCACACCACAAGATCTCGCGGCGGCTCCTCGGCCGCCCGTCGCGCCATACGTGCGGTCCAGGCGCGCCCGGCCCACCACAGGCCAGCGCCTAGCGCGAGAAGCGCCCAGCCAAAGCCGGTGGTGACGAGCACAGAGAGAGCACGCGGCTCCACAAGCGCCGCGAGCGCAAGGCCTGCCATCGGGAGCCAGGTCAGCACGCGCGCGGAGGAAGCCGGCCCCGCGAGCGCGACGCGTTGAGCGAGGCGCGCTTCCTCGGCCACCGACTCGACCCGAGCGAGGGCCTCCACCACGTCGGCAAGCGGCACCCCACTCGAGTGTGCGAGGCGCTGGGCGGCGCGCGCAGCGTCACGCGCCGCGTCCGCCTCGTGCGGATCGCCTCCCCACAGCAACTCGCCGCTCGCGCTCACACCGCGCAGGTCGGCACCCCATTCGTGCCACGCCTCGCCAGCCGTGAGGCCGGCTCGCGACGCCGCCGCGACGGCGGCTAACCGCTCGGACGTCTCGCGAGCTCGGACCGGGTGGGGCGAGCGCCGCGCCGCGGACGAGCCCGCAGTTAGGCGGCCCACGCCGCGCCGCCAACGCTCACAGAGTCCGCCGTGCGGTGACCCACTGCCAGGTCCTGCCCCGAGGCCGCGAGCAATTGCCTCCAGGCGGCGCCCGGCTCCAGCCTGCCCTCGGGCCCCACCGTCACGGCGACCGTGGCCGCCAAAGCTCCGTCAACGACCCCCAACACGGCGATCTGCACGATGCGTCGCCCGGCGTCGGTGCGTTCCACATGGACCACGGCGTCAAAGGCCGCCGCAGAATGCAGGGCGACAGCCCTCTCGGCGAGGTCCGCGAGCGCGCCCAACGCGATCAGCCGGGCCGGCACGTCCCCAGCCGTATTGGCGTGCACGGTGGTGATCCCGCCCGCGTGGCCCGTGTTGAGCGCGAGCAGGATCTCGCGAATCTCCGCGCCGCGGCACTCGCCCACCACGAGCCTGTCGGGCCGCATCCTCAGCGCCTCCCTCACGAGCCGGGACATGCCCATCGCCCCCGCGCCGTCCACGTTGGCGTGGCGCTCCACGAGCCGCACCACATGCGGGTGGTCGGGGCGAGCCTCGCCCGCCTCCTCGATGAGCACGATGCGCTCGCCGGGAGGCACCGAGCCGAGCAGAGTCGAAAGGAGGGTCGTCTTGCCGGTGCCGGTGGCGCCCGACACGATCAGCGAGCGCCGATGGCACGAGGTCCCGCCATTCGAACGCGACACCCCTCACTCGACGCAACGAGACCGCCGCGCAGCCGTCCGCGATGGGCGGGAGCACGGCATGCAGGCGGGTTCCGTCGGGGAGCCTCGCGTCCACGGTGGGCGACGCGTCGTCGAGGCGCCTGCCGCCCAGGGAGGCGAGGCGCACGGCGAGCGCTCGCACGTCGGCCGCGTGCATCGGCAAGACCGCGCCGGGCACCACTTCTTGCGCCCGCTCCAGCCCGATCCCGCGATCCAGCCACACGTCGCCCGGACCGTTGACAAGCACGTCGGTCACGGCGGGCACATGCCACAGATCGCGCAGCCACGAGGGCATCCAGTCGAGAGTCGTCATGGCGCTACCTTGCGCCGTTGGTCCCGTCGCGTGCCCCGCCACGGCCGCGCGGCTGGGGAAGCAGACATTCCACGCATCCTGGGGACGACGCGGCGGCCAGACGCTCCCTAGACTGACCACATGGAAGGACGCTCCGCCGCATTCTTCGACCTGGACAAGACGATCATCGCGACGTCCTCGTCGGCAGCCTTCTCGCGCCCCATGATGGACCAGGGGCTCTTCACCCGGGCCGATGCGGTGCGCACCGCCTACGCGCACTTTCTGTTCAGCATCGGCGGGGCGGACGAGCGGCAGACCTCGCGCCTGCGCGACGCGCTGAGCGAGCTTGTCACTGGCTGGGACGTGTCAAAGGTGAACGAAATTGTCGCCGAGACCATCCACGAGCTCATCGACCCGGTG